>JADFRB010000007.1 GCA_022561525.1 Nitrospinota bacterium | reverse complement strand
TTTTCTCAATCGTTCCGTCCAAATCCGACCCAAATCTCGGCACGAAATTGTCCAAGGTATTTTCTCCCAGGTCCTACCGGGTATCAGCACGAACTTAGAAGAAAAGCGGGTGGTTGTTTAGTTTAACCACCTGTTATCAGAAGGGAGCTCTGTTATGCGTGTTACCATTGCGCGCGATGAACTTCTCACCGCTCTCCATCGAGTCCAAGGAGTGGTGGAAAAACGAAATACGATGCCAAGTTTGGCGAACGTGTTGTTAGAAGCCAAAACCGAGGGTCTTGATATTCTTGCCACCGATCTCGAACTCGGGATGCGTGGTTTGTATAAAGCCAAAGTCGAAGAGCTTGGTTCAGTGACTTTTTCAGCCCGAAAATTGTATGAAATCCTCAAAGAAATCAAAGAACCAGAAATTTCGTTAAGCGTAACCGATCATAGTTTGGTCACCATTCGTGCTGGGCGAAGTCAATTTAAAGTCGTGGGGTTACCAAGTAAAGATTTTCCACCGTTGCCAGCCATTGAACGGGAAGGGTTAATCCCGCTTCCGGGCGCCAGTTTACTGCAGCTCATTAAGAAAACGTTGTTTGCCGTGGGTGATAACGATACCCGATATGTCCTGAATGGACTCTTGATCACCCTATTGTCGATCGACGGAAAACCCACGATTCGACTGGTAGGTACCGATGGCCATCGATTGGCTGTAGCTGAGCAGGAACTGAAAGTTGGAAAAGATACTGTTTTTCCTGAAGATACGAAGGTTATCATTCCCAAAAAGGCTGCCCAGGAAATCCGTCGTTTGTTAGAAGAAGGCGGTGACGAACCCATGATCGGGTTTACCAAAAATATGCTCATTTTTCGCAAGAGTGGGCTGGTGCTGACCTCGCGTTTAATGGAAGGAAATTATCCCAATTACCAACAGGTGGTGCCCAAAGAATCTTCAAAGAAAGTCACGGTCAAGCGTGAAGACTTTGAAGGAGCTTTGCGACGAGTGTCCGTTCTCTCACGGGAAAAAACCTATGCAGTCAAGGTCACATTTGCTTCCGATCATATCACCTTATTTTCGAGCCATCCGGATATGGGAGAAGCGAATGAGGACATTCACGCTCAATTCAATGGGGAGGAATTTTCCGCAGGGTTCAATGCCCGCTATTTGCTTGAGGTGTTAACCATCATGGATGGAGAAACCATTGAATTGCAGATGGATGCCCCGTTGAGTCCGTGCTTGCTTAAAGAGCTGAACAATCAGCAACAATTTAAAGCCGTCGTCATGCCAGTCAAAGTATAAAGGTTCAACACTCAAGGATGTTGCCAGACGAAATAAATCCCCAAGGCCTTCCGGCCGACACACCAGTTCCACCGCCGACGGACTCAGCCACGAACATGGAAGCCCAAACCGAACCAAGCGACTATGGTGCCGAACAGATTCGTGTGCTCGAAGGCCTGGAAGCCGTCCAGAAACGGCCAGCCATGTACATCGGAAGTACGGGAGTCGGTGGTCTCCATCACCTCGTGTATGAGGTCGTCGACAATAGCGTAGACGAACACATGGCGGGCTTTGGTAAATCGATCGAAGTCTCACTTGAAATCGATGGAAGCATTACCGTGGTGGATAATGGACGCGGCATTCCCACCGGCATCCACCCCATTCAAAATAAATCAGCGGCAGAGGTGGCCCTCACCATGCTGCATGCGGGAGGAAAATTCGAACAAGGGGCGTATACGGTATCAGGGGGACTGCATGGTGTCGGTATCTCGGTTGTCAATGCCCTCTCCGAATGGCTTGAGCTAGAGATCTGGCAGGATGGGCAAGTGTTTACCCAAGAGTACGAACGGGGGAAGCCAAAGGCTCCTTTAGCCATGACGGGTGTCACTAAAAAGCGTGGCACGAAAATTACTTTTAAACCTGATGGGGAAATCTTCGAAACCCTTGATTGTAGTTTTGATGTCTTAGCCCAGAGGTTTCGCGAATTGGCCTTTCTGAATAAAGGGCTCTCAATAGCGCTCTCTGACCATAGAAAACAAAAAGAACAAGTTTTTTGCTACGAGGGTGGAATCGTTTCCTTTGTCGAACATTTAAATGAAGCCAAATCCCCCCTCCACAAACCGATTTTCATTTCCGTCAAGAAGACGGATGTGATCTTGGAAGTCGCGCTGCAGTACAACGACAGTTATACGGAAAATCTTTTCTCGTTTGCCAACAACATCAATACGCGAGAAGGCGGAACCCACCTGATCGGCTTCAAGGCTGCGTTGACACGAACCATCAACAATTACGCCAACGCCAACGACTTGATAAAGAAAGACATGGAATCGCTCACAGGTGATGATGTACGGGAAGGGATAACAGCCGTCGTCAGTGTCAAAGTCCGGTATCCTCAGTTTGAAGGACAAACCAAAGCCAAGCTCGGGAACAGTGAAGTCAAGGGCATTGTCGAGGCGGCCCTCAACGAAGGACTGGGAACCTATTTCGAGGAAAATCCTTCCATAGCTAAAAAAATTATCGGGAAATCCGTGGATGCGGCTAGAGCACGGGAAGCCGCGCGGAAGGCGAAAGACCTGATTCGTCGGAAGAGCGCATTGGATGGCGGATCACTTCCCGGGAAACTCGCAGACTGTTCAGAAAAGGATCCCGCGAAAAGTGAACTATATCTCGTTGAGGGTGATTCGGCTGGTGGTTCTGCCAAGCAAGGACGGGATCGTCGGTTTCAAGCTATCCTGCCCCTTAAAGGGAAAATCCTCAATGTCGAAAAAGCGCGGTTCGACAAAATGTTGTCGAGCGAGGAAATCCGTACGCTGATCTTAGCACTCGGAACCGGGATCGGTCGCAAACGTGAGGATTCAGAGAAGGGGAAGGACGACAAAGAGGCCTTTGATATTAACCGGACTCGGTATCACAAAATCATCCTCATGACCGACGCGGATGTCGATGGTAGTCACATCCGAACCCTGCTGCTCACATTTTTGTTTCGACAAATGCATGAATTGTTCCTTCATGGCTATATTTACATTGCTCAACCCCCGTTGTTTAAAGTGAAAAAAGGCAAGTCGGAGCGTTACCTCAAAGACGAGCATGCCCTCAATGAATATTTAGCTGAGCAAGCCGTGGGAGAAGTCGAAGTCTTCGTGAAGGCCGAAGATGCCTTTGTTAAAGGACAAACTCTGCTTCCTATTCTGAACCGGCTGATCGAGTTCGAGGGTTTGTTAGCACGCTTTGCCAAAAAACAACGTGAGCTGGGATTCCTACGGGTGTTTGTTGATGAACCTACATTGGGACGGGAGTTATTAAAAAACCAGCCAGCCGTTCAGGAACTCATCACCAGAGCCAAAGAACGTCTTAAGCTGGTGTACCCGAACGCTCCTGTCAGCATAGACCTGCTTGAAGATGAAGAACATCAATCTAATAAAATCGCCTGCCGTGTGCAATTCAACGGTCAGGTCTCCACGCTAACAGTCACTCATGAACTCGTGGGATCAGCCGATTTTCGGGAATTGCAAAAGGTCGCGCCCTCCGCGATAGGGCTCGGTGACCCGGAATACCGGATGAAAGTTGGTGATGTCGAAACCACGTATGCCGGGACGGATCAATTAATCCGAGCGATTTTGGCTGCGGGGAAAAAAGGTTTGAATCTTCAGCGGTACAAAGGACTGGGAGAAATGAATCCCACGCAGTTATGGGACACCACGATGAACCCGGACACGCGCTCGTTGCTTCAAGTCACCCTGGAAGACATGACAGGGGTAGACGAAATTTTTACCATTTTAATGGGCGACGAAGTCGAACCAAGACGAAATTTTATTCAGAAGCATGCCTTGGAAGTTCGAAACCTCGATGTGTAAAATCTGCTCACAATGATCCCCAGCTACGTTCTCGTTGCTCAAATTCCTCAACGTACTTACTAGTACGCCTCGGAATTTTCACCGCCTGCGGCCTTGCTGGATGATCATTGTGAGCAGCTTTTATTAAATATTTAAAATTTGTTCTCATAAGAAACGTCAAATAAAAACCTATGCCACCTGAACAACGTCTGACCCAAATAGCAATCGAAGATGAGATGCGAATGTCGTATCTCGATTACGCGATGAGTGTCATCGTCAGTCGAGCCTTGCCCGATGTGCGCGATGGGTTAAAGCCGGTGCATCGGCGTATCTTGTACGGGATGCACCAAATGGGTCTGGGGCACTACGGCGCGTTTCGGAAATCAGCCAAAATCGTCGGCGAAATTATGGGTAACTATCATCCCCATGGTGACTCGGCGATTTACGATACCCAGGTGCGTATGGCTCAAGACTTCAACATGCGCTACACGCTTGTAGATGGCCAGGGGAACTATGGGTCTGTCGATGGCGATCCGCCGGCTGCCATGCGGTATACCGAAGCCCGGCTGACGAAGTTGGCTGGGGAGATGCTGGCGGACATTGATAAAGAAACCGTGGACTTTGGTCCCACGTATGATGAATCCGATGTCGAGCCGTTGGTTCTGCCAGCTAAAGTGCCGAACCTCCTTATCAATGGCGCAGGGGGTATCGCGGTTGGGTATGCCACGAACATTCCCGCGCACAACATCGGGGAAGTGGTGACGGCGCTGATCAAAGTCCTCGATGAACCAGAGGTCACAATCACGGACCTGATGGAAATTATCCCCGGACCGGACTTTCCCACGGCGGGATTCATTTATGGCACGCAAGGCATCAAAGATGCTTATCACACCGGTCGAGGGTTGTTGACCATTCGAGCAAAGACCCATATCGAAACCGATGAACGGCGTGATCGCGAAAGCCTTATCGTGACCGAAATCCCCTATCAGGTGAACAAAGCCAAGCTGCTGGAAAAAATTGCTGAATTGATTCATGAAAAGCGGATCGAAGGCATATCGGATATTCGAGACGAATCGGATCGCGACGGCATGCGCGTGGTCATTGAATTGAAAAAGGCCACCATTCCGTTGGTTGTGCTCAATCAGTTGTATAAGCACACGCAGCTGCAAAATACCTTTGGGGTGATCATGTTGGCTTTGGTCAACAACCGGCCTGAGGTGCTTAACCTTAAACAAATCATTGTGGCATTTTTGGAACATCGGCGAGAAGTCATCATTCGCCGGACCGCCTATGAAATGCGGAAGGCAGAAGCACGGGCGCATATTCTCGAAGGCCTCCAAGTCGCGCTTGAAAATCTAGATGCCATTATTGCGCTCATTCGTGGATCAGCTTCCCCTGACGTGGCCAAAACCCAACTTGTGGAACAATTTCCTTTGTCAGACATTCAAGCAGCCGCAATTCTCGACATGCGGCTCCAACGATTGACACAACTCGAGCGTAACAAATTGACCCAAGAACTCGAAGACTTAAAAGCCAAGATTGCTTCGTTGAAAGCCGTTCTTGGCTCAGAAGACCTCATTCGAAAAGTCATCAATGATGAATTGATCGAGATCAAAGAAGCCTACCAAGACCCCCGGCGTACCCAGATCATTCCCCAAGAAGCGGAAATCAATGTCGAAGATTTAATCGCGGATGAAGAAATGGCGGTCACCATATCCCATGCAGGATATATCAAACGTCATCCAGTGTCCGAATACCGCGCGCAACGCCGTGGTGGTAAGGGAAAAATTGGCATGGGGGTGAAGGACGAGGACTTCGTTGAAAAACTCTTTACGGCCTCCACCCATGACTTCCTTCTGTTTTTCACCGATGCGGGAAAAGTCTATTGGCTCAAAGTGCATGAAATCCCGGAAGCCGGACGTGCGAGCAAGGGCAAAGCCATGGTGAATTTGTTAGCCCTCGCCACGAATGAAAAAGTCACGACGACCATGCCGGTTAGAGAATTTCGGGACGATCTTTACGTAGTCATGGCCACTCGCCTGGGGATCATCAAAAAGACCGAGCTGTCGGCCTATGGAAATCCGCGTCAGGGGGGGATCATTGCCTTGACATTGGAAGAAGGCGATAAACTCATTGGCGTTGAAATCACCGATGGAAACAGGGACATTCTCTTGGGTACCAAGGAAGGGATTGTGATCCGGTTTCGAGAAAAAAATGTGAGACCCATAGGCCGGACGGGCCGGGGTGTGCGTGGCATCAGTTTGGACGAAACCAATCAAGTCATTGGCATGACCACCATCACGCCCGATGCCGAAGCATCAATTTTGACGGTGACCGAACTAGGATATGGAAAGCGGACGGACACAACGGAATACCGCACCCAAAGCCGGGCTGGTCGAGGAGTCATCAGCGTCAAAGTCACGGAGAAAAATGGTCAAGCTGTGTGCTTTCATCAAGTAAACGATACCGATGACATTATGGTCATGACCGCAGAAGGAAAAATCTTACGCACCAAAGTGGACTACCTCCGGAATATTGGACGGAATTCGCAAGGCGTGCGTCTGATTGTTATGGAAAACACCGACCGAGTCGTAGGCGTGGCCAAGCTTGCCGAAAGTGCCGACACCGATGAAGACAGCGAAACCAATGGTACAGAAAATATAGCCGATCCGGATAGTTCTTCCTAGCTCATTCCATACCTGCTGTTGCTAATTCCTTCCTAAATTTGTTTATTCTTCCTTACTCTTAGTGTAGAGCCTTTCTGACCGTTTCCCTTCACACCCCACGGGGCTCGAAGCAGGGATTTCCAGTTTTTCCCCTCGCCCCCTTGGGGGAGACCTGCCGGCGCGCCGAAGCGCTCTGGCGGAGGCGTGGGGTTAGGGTGAGGGGGTCAATTTAGAAACACCTAAAACCGCAATTGGCCAAAGTGGAACCGAAAAAACAACCAGCCAAAAAACCGTTGGACCCTATCGTCAAGATCGGACTCACCGTGTTCATTGGTGGGTTCCTACTCATCGCCAGTGGGATGTTCCTGTCCAGACCGGATCGCTCCATTCCGGCCTATAGTATTGGCTGGCAAGAGGACACGGTCGTGGCCGTCCATGTCCCCGCCTGGACGAGCGATCCGGAAATCAAAACCCTCATCCATCGATTCCGGGATCTAGGCCTGTCCGCCCACGATTTCCGATCCATGAAAGTGCGGCCAACCACACCGGAAGATCCAAAAAAGTTATATCAGGAAGTCACCATCTATATTTTTTCCGATCACAAATGGACTGAACCGGATACGCTCCATAGGTTTCTTGTGGAAAAAGAAGGACAGGAAGAGCAAACCTTTCGAAAGGAATTTCAAAAAGCAGCACGAGGGGGCTTTATCTATCTCCATGGCAAAACCAAAGGCTGGATTGGCCCAATTCCTGATAAAGCAAAACCCGAGAAGAAGCAAAACATTCAGGTGTTGTTTGATGACGAAGAATGACTATCAGAATCTTGCCCTTTCAGGAGAGACTTCTGAAACTTGAAAAATGATATGGCTCAAATTCTTATAAGACCGTGAGAATGAAAAAGTACTTCCATGCGTATGTCCCATGAGGTATGACGATGAACCAACGTGATATTGACTGGGTATGAAATCACCGTTGACGCAATACGCTAACAGTATTACAATAATGTCGTATTGGTATTACAATTAACCAAGGGACAGGATGAAAACCTTAACCCTCAGACTCGATGAAGCGCTCTATGAAAAGGTTTCTTTCATGGCCAAACAACGAAAAACCACCCAATCAGAAGTGGTCCGGGATGCCATAAAAGATAGTTTGGGAAAAGGCAACGGAACGTCAAAAGCTTCAGCGTTGGATCTAGGCAAAGATTTGGCAGGGATTCTATCGGGGCCGTCCGATCTATCAGTCAACAAAACCCACCTAAAAGGATTTGGCCGATAACACGCATGGACAAGTCTGTTATTGTGGATACGGGACCTCTAGTCGCATTCCTTAACCGGTCCGACAAATTCCACAAATGGACCAAAGAGAAATGGGAACGAATAAGCCCGCCGTTCCTCACCTGTGAGGCGGTTTTGGCCGAGACCTGTTTTCTGGTGCGTCACATTCAAGGGGGAAGCCAGGCCGTCCTTGAACTCATGAACCGAGGAGTAATTCAGGTCACATTCAATCTGGAAGAAGAAGTTCAGCCAATTATGAAGATGGTCAAACGCTATGCGGATGTTCCCATGTCTCTGGCCGATGCCTGTTTAGTTCGGATGGCAGAACACAATGCCCAAAGCAAAGTGTTCACCCTGGATCAAGATTTTCGGATTTACCGAAAGCATGGTCGCCAGGTCATTCCGGTGATGATACCGAACTAAGGTATTCTTGTGCGAATCCTAAGTCCAAGCCAAAAGCAGAGAGGAATCAAAACATTCAGGTGTTGTGTGAAGATGAATCGATGCCAGAATCTTCAGGTGGTAGGAAAACGGGTTTAATCTTACCGGGTAAACGTAGTTTTAGGTGTTATTCTTTCGGCAATCCATTTCGATTTTGAAAAATAAAAAAACCAAACGATAGTACAAACTATTGGGGGAATGTAATTTTTTAGCATACCATAAAAGAAAAAGGAGATAGAATGCCCAGGATAGGAAAGGTTTTTCCCAACATTCTTCTAGAAGTTGCGATTGTGGAATCGATTTTTTGATCTGCCCTTGGGCAGGAAGTGGCATCTTACGACTTGAGAGAATTTCTTTTATTGCCTTAAAAGCCTCGTCTGACCAAAGCCCGCGATCATTTTCTTTCCTAATTGTCAAAAGTTCCTCAGAGGATTTATCTCTCATTCGTTCATAAATTTGTTTGGACAACGTATCAGAATTCATCAACAGTCACTCCGATGTTTCACACCTGACATCTTTCTCTGGTTCCTCAATGTCTGTGACCAGTGTCGACAGTGAGGTTTTCACTTCGGAAATAGGAAGGGTTTTAGGCATGAGAACTCCTTCCTCAACGGCGATGCGGAAGAATTGTTATCTCATCCATTGGGTAATCCTTTATATTTCCCGTTGCCAGTGAAGCGCCTTCCACCAAGGCGGTGGCTGCAATGAGACAATCGGCAAGTTCCAAATTTTGGGATTTTATATCACGTTTGAATTTGCCTCCCAGTTCTGCAATTTCGCGAGAAACGGGGATAACGAGGAGGGCATCAATAAGTGTGAAGGTCGATTCTTGTTCTGCAGGATACATTCCCGCCCAAAGCTCGGCCACGGAAATGACGGAACAACATGGCACGGCATCATGAGTGACTGTACGAAGGAAGACCCTGGCCTTTTCCCGGCCCCGCAAAACATCAATCAACACATCCGTGTCGAGCAACACTTTGCTCATTAGTCGCGACCTGATGAACGTTTCATCCGAGACGATTTTCGCACTTTGCGGACGAATGCACGGGTGCCTTTGGCGAGTTCAGAATGCCGTTGGCCTTTCCAGGCGCCGAAGCTGAGGTCCAGGGCTTTCTGAAATTTGATTCGTTTCAATTCATTCCGTAATGCTTCGCTGACAACTTTGCTCTGTTGGCCTTTAGGGATAGTTCTTCTTAACTCTTCTAAGAGGTCTTCGGGCAAGGTGAAATTGGCTTGCTTTGTGATAATGGCCATAAGTCCTTCCCTCCATTCTATATATTTCCCTATATATTGACATAGGTTAGACTGTCAGTCAAAAAGGGAGAGGATTAAAGTTTGGAATGATTAGGCGATGAGGAGAGTGCTTTGGAGATGACCCGGGTTAGGGAATAGCGTAATTCTTCATTGGTAATTTCGCGGGTGTATTCGGTGGCGGTCATGAGGGATTCAGCGGAAACGTGGGGGATAACATTTTTCGATTCGGGTTCATCCCCTTTTTGCTCTGGGATTTCTCCGATTCGGAAAACAATATCTCGAAGATAAAGATCGGGTGCTTCAGATTGGATTTTTTCCATGAGGGTAGACTTCAGATACGTCAGTTGATGCAGCCACACCGAATTGTCCACGGCGATAAAGAGTTTCCGAAAGCGAATTCTGGTTGGCCAGGTATGAACGGCCAACACATCTCCGACTATATCTCTCCATTGGGTTTGCAGCCGATACTCCCAAAGCCGAACGTCAAATCCCTGGCTTCGGGCGAGGCCTTGTAATATGGAATGAAAGGAGGTAAAGGAATGCATGGCTAGATTGTAAGGCTTGAGCGCGGAAGGGATCAAGCAAGGTTATGATATTGGCTGCTTATTTTTATCTTTCGTTCGTGGTGAGCCCTTCGGCTTCGTGCAGGAAGGTCTCCTTACAAAAAAGGGGGGGGAAGAGAATTGATCCCATAGGTATTGTTTATGGCTATAAAGCAGGATTCCACAACTAAAGTCGTCGGCTCCAATCGGAAAGCGTTTCACGACTATTCCATTGAAGAAAAAATTGAGGCAGGCTTAATCCTGAAAGGGACCGAAGTGAAGTCGCTTCGTGAAGGCCGAGTCAATTTGCGTGAGGGCTATGCGACGGTGATCAATGGCAAGGCGGTTCTTCATAACTGTTATATAGGAGAATACAGCCATGGCAACATTATGAACCATGAGCCATTACGATCCCGAGGCCTGCTGTTACACAAAAAGCAAATTGAGAAGTTGGCGGGAAAGGTTCAGCAGAAAGGGCTCACTCTCGTTCCTTTGCGCATTTATTTTAATCCTCGGGGCGTTGCCAAAGTGGAGTTAGGTCTGGCTCGTGGGAAAAAACATTATGACAAACGCGATGCCGTCAAAAAACGGGAAGCTGGACGGGAAATGGACCGAGCTATGAAAACTCGTCAGAAAGGATAATTTTTGAAAAAATTCCTCCTAATCCCTTTTTTCAAAGGGGGAAAATAAATGGTCACTCCGTTACATGCAACCGGAAATATCACGTTCAAGATGTATACAGGAAAAGTTCAGAACTTTAAATTGGAGTACTCGCAATTTGTCCGGGTTTGAGTTTTTGGGATTTGCCTTTGATGGACACCTGAATTGGGGCGGCTCGGCCTGGGCGTGACCCAATTTGAAACGTGTCTTGGGTAACGGACACATCCAAGGAATGACCCCGGTAAAACAGTCGGAGATTGAGGGCCTTTAATCCTTTGGGGAGGCAGGGGTTAAAATAAAGCGTTCCTCCTCGTGTTTCCAAACCCGTATACCCGCGTTGAATGAGATCTACTGTCCCCGCCATGGCACCCAGATGAATGCCCTCCGCAGTGGTTCCTGATTGAATATCCGAGACATCCACTCTTAAAGCATCTTTCCATAAATCCCCGGCCTTCTCGCGATCGGAGCGTGCCATCACCCATGAGTGCACCACACGGCTGAGGGATGATCCGTGGACCGTGCGACTCAAGTAATACGCAATGTTCTGAGGGATGGTTGAATATGTAAATGGATAGCCCAGCCGTGTAAACAAGAGTCCCAATTCGTCTGACGAGAACAAGTAAAAGAGCATCAACACATCGGCCTGTTTAGATAGCTTGTAGCGATTCGTGGAATCTCCTTCGGCTTCCAGAATGCGGTCCAGGCGATGAATATCGCCATACTGTTGGCGATACCGGTTCCAATCAAATTCCTCTAAATCCTCATAGCCTTCGAATTGACTGATGATCCCATGGTCATGAAAGGGAATAAACATCTTCCGGCTGATGTCATCCCATAACTCAACCTCAGTGGGGCTAATGTGCATAATTTCCCGCAGCTCGGTTCGGCTATCACTAGATAGCATGTCAAGGAGTTCTAAGGCCCGACAAAAGGTCCACACCACCATGAGATTGGTGTAGGCATTGTTGTTCAGACCAGGTTCTGTTGAATGAGGATACTGATCGTGGTATTCATCGGGACCCATGACATTCAAAATTTCGTAGCGGTCTTTGTCTGGATTGTAGGAAGCGGCGCTGGCCCAAAACCTGGCAATTTCCAAAATCATTTCCGCACCATAAAAAGACAGAAACTCCCAATCGTCTGTCACTTGAAAGTACTGCCATACGTTGTAAGCAATGGCCGCATTCACATGCCGTTGAAGCGCACTATTGTCAGGAGTCCATCGACCGGATTGAGGGTTCAGGTGCAATGTTTGACTTTCCTCTCGTCCATTGCTTCCACTTTGCCAAGGAAAGAGAACGCCACTAAAGCCAGCTTGTTGGGCATTACAGCGCGCCTGTTCCAGTCGCCGATGACGATACAACAAGAGCGATTTCGTGATATCAGGAATTCGAAAGTTAAGGAGCGGGAAAATAAATAGTTCATCCCAGAAGATATGGCCTCGGTAGGCTTCACCATGCAGACCGCGCGCCGGGACTCCAACATCCAAGTCGATCGTATTGGGCGAAACCGTTTGAAGGAGATGAAAGATGTGCAACCGGAGACTGAGCTGCGAATCTTCACCATCTTGAATGCCGATATCGCAACGCTGCCACAACCGATCCCAATGTTGAGTATGCGAACGAAGCAAGTCCTCAAACCCACCGGTGTTGTTGAGGGCATGTCGGGCATCCAATCCACATTCTGAAACGCCACGGTCTCGTGACGTATACAGCGTCAGGATTTTTTCAATGGTCAGGGGATAACCTTCCTTCATCCCAATCGTACATTCGTGGCCCATGTATTCAGATTCTTGAACCAGGCGCTGGGATGGCCTCAACAAGGAATCATCAAGAGTGAATTGAGTTCTGGCGGCTTCTGCGATGCGGAGTTTCGATTGACTCATTTCCATACACAGATAGAGCCCATCCTCTCCAACAGCGGAAGACTCTAGACCTGTCAGATGTTTATTATTCAAAGCTTGATAACGAGCCACACCCGCGTTCAGCACTCGACCGTCAAGAGCTGTCCGAATCTCCAAAGGCCCGGACCAATTTTCGGGGGTAATCACGGTTTCTAATCCTGCGAGGTGTTGAAACCCAAGATGCACAAACCGCCGGCTTGTCACGGTTGTCTTTCGGCCCTGGCTATCTTGGAATTGGTAGGATCGGTGAAGGACCCCGGCCTTTAGATCAAGTTCCTGCCGATAGGACAGAATATCCACGGCTTGAAGGTTGAACCAATTGCCTCCAGGGTCGCGAAAGGTGAGGACCAACCAATTCGGCACGTTGACGAGATCTTCGTGTTCAATCGTTTGTCCGCCAATCTCGGTGTGCAAACGGTTATACCCGCCAGCGAGATAGGTACCGGGGTAATGCGTGGCATCGGCTCCCGCCTCGTGGGCCGTCCCTCGTGTGGCAAAATACCCATTGCCCAATGTACACAAAGTTTCCCGCAACCCCTCTTGCTCAGGATCAAACCCTTCGTAAATCAATGACCAGCCATTCATAATTTGGTGCTTTCTAGAAGGTCGCTCAATTACAGAATCATTATCGAAACAGATTGTTCATGATGAAGGTGGAGATCTTCCGAAATGGCAAAGTCCAACCCAGGCCATTGCCATAGATCAATGAGTCCAGATGATGAAACCTTGAAAACTTCAGAGATGGATGGAGAATTTCTCAACCGCGATTCTCTTCAATCCTCCATGGGTGGTCACTTCACTTAATAGGCTTTACGAATTTCGGTTTTCCCCTTCGAATGAGGTACGAAATTGTTTAG
The DNA here is from genome assembly GCA_022561525.1 of Nitrospinota bacterium. Classification (GTDB taxonomy): domain Bacteria; phylum Nitrospirota; class Nitrospiria; order Nitrospirales; family UBA8639; genus Nitronereus. The sequence goes on along the minus strand of JADFRB010000007.1, from coordinate 2,159 downwards.
TAAAATCTTCCGGTGCCAGCTTTAACAATTGCGCGTACTTTGCCACTGTCTCCGTTGACTCAAGTTCCTCACGTTCCAACCGTACCATGTATTGCCTGGCGATTTTATAGTATTCGGACTCAATATCTACAAGACGGATTTTCGCCTTTCCGGTTTTTGGGTCTAACATATTCTTGAAGGGAAGAGGCGTAAACTTTCCGGTATCGATGACGATCATCGCGGCATTCCCACCATCGAGGAGAAATTGTGCGGCGCAGTAGCCTAAATCGCGAGTGTACTCTATGTCGAAAGGAATGGGGTCCGCGCATCGTAATTCATAACCGATGTTTTTAGTGACGATGGTGAGTGAGATTCCATATTGTTTGAGTTTTTGTTGAACGGTGTCTTTCAAGACTTGTCCGATATCCAGTTCGGCAAACCGAATATTTCCATGTTCATCACGCTCTACGTTTCCCACTTCTGCTAAATCTTCAGGATTTAACAGTTCTGGAAGGCCTTCTGCCAAAACAGCCACTCCATCTGATCGTCCTTCACTTAAGCGTTTAATAATAGAGCCAAGAAGAATATTGGAGAGGTCTTTCAACTTGATCGTGCGATGGTGAAACTCTTCGGGAATGATCGTGATGGCATTGCCTGCGGCTTTCCCAATTCCCAAAGCAAGATGGCCGGCCTTACGCCCCATGGCTACAGCGAAGTACCAGCGGGAAGTGGTTTGTGCGTCGACCATGAGGTTCTTCACGATTCCCACCCCCAGGTGCCGTGCGGTCTGAAACCCAAAGGTCGAAATGCCATGCGGGAGACACAAATCGTTGTCGATCGTTTTGGGCACATGGACAACTTGAAGGGAATTTTCAGCTAGGCGTTCCAGTTGCATGGCAGATGAGGCGGTATCGTCCCCGCCGATGGTGATTAAACCGGAAACGTTCAGTTTGTGTAGGGAGGCCAACGTCGTTTCAAGATGTTTCGAATCCTTTGTTGGATTGGCTCGTGAGGTTCTCAGAATGGATCCACCACGGAAATGAATACGATGGACTGTTTCTGCCGTGAGGGGCATGACGTGATCCGTGTCTCCCTGCATGAGCCAGTGAAAGCCATCCACAATTCCGACGACTTCTAGGCCTTCGGAAAGCCCACGAAGCATGGCCGCTTCGATCACGCTATTAATGCCGGGAGCCGGTCCGCCGCCTACTAAGATTCCAATTTTTTTTAAGTTGCCTCGCATACCGTTGTTATCGCCGTTCAGCCCATTCTTTTCTGATGCAACCCGTGACTATATAAGGCCGAACTCCTGACAGCAAACAGGCCTCCATGTTCCATACAGGAAAACAGCCATGGAGCATGACCTGGTTCCGATGTAATCCATTCCCACGCCAATTGAAGTTGGTCGCCGGAAAAGGTGCGGAGTTAGGTTTTCATAAAGATCGCGCCCAGTTTGGCTCCTCATTCGACCCAACGTGTTCCTCCAACAATGGCAAACTTTTCAAAGTCGTGTCAGTGGGCGACTCCAGATTTGGTATGGTCCCACATGGGCCCAACTCTTATACTTAAAAAACCTCGTCCACATGAAAGAGGATTTGCGATGTTCCCTGCATACGAATGATCGTCTCAAGGTGAGAAATGAGGGCAGTCAATCGTGCATGAAATGAGCAAGTTATCTCAGACCAAGGCGGAAAAATATATTATTGTGAAGTCGTTGAGCCAGGCGAATGGAAACAAAGTTCGAACCGCCAAGTTATTAAAAATTAGCCGAGCTACCCTCTTCATATACGAGCGATCAACATTGGGCTCAAGCGAACCTCGATCATGCGACGACCCTGATGAAATGGGTTTATTCAAATCGGGAGGCGGCAGCAGCAGCAAGGCGTAGCATTCACATTGTTCCCTAAATTCCTAGCAGTCTAAAGTATTTTCTTCGAACCGACTCTTTCTTTGCAGCTAAAATTGGGATAATCTTGTTGAGTTGTATCCCTCATAGGAGAAACGGGCTCGATCCCAATTCTTGAACCTAGAAATGGCAGTTGGGCGCAAAACAAACGTGTAAGATATTGGTGTGCATGGTGAAATAAAAAAAGTCGATGTCACCTCGGTGGTGATGAAACATTTTTTTATTTTATCAGGTGCGCCAAGAGCTTGCGCGGAATTTTGTGATCCAACTGCTG
>JADFRB010000006.1 GCA_022561525.1 Nitrospinota bacterium | reverse complement strand
AGGCCGCAGCCATTTTGACGCGCGGAGCGTACTCATAGTACGTGAGCACGGCAAAAGGGCGAGAACGCCGCTGGCGGCTTTTTTCAACATTCCTATATTCCCCATTGGCCAAAACTCGACAATTCAGTATGATAGGCCCGACGAGGTTCATATTCATTGAGGAGGCGTTATGAGTCAGCGAAATGGTGAAAATGAAGGCAAAAAGAAGGCATTAGAACTTGCGGTGACCCAGATAGAAAAGCAGTTTGGGAAAGGCGCAATCATGAAACTAGGAACAGGGGAGGCTTTGGACGAGATCCCGGTGATATCGACTGGGTCGCTTTCCCTGGATTTGGCCCTTGGGGTGGGCGGGTTGCCACGGGGCCGGGTGGTGGAAATTTATGGCCCGGAGTCCTCGGGTAAAACAACCCTCTGTTTGCATGCCATTGCCGAAGCACAAAAGGCCGGTGGAAATGCCGCGTTTGTTGATGCTGAACATGCCTTGGATACCACCTATGCCAAAAAGCTTGGTGTGCAAACAGACGATCTGTTAGTGGCCCAGCCTGATACGGGTGAGCAGGCCTTGGAGATCGTCGAAACGTTGGTGCGTAGCGGGGCCATTGATATTATCGTGATCGACTCCGTGGCGGCGCTTGTTCCCCGGGCGGAGATCGAGGGGGAAATGGGCGACTCGCATATGGGTCTTCAGGCTCGTTTGATGTCTCAGGCGCTGCGGAAGCTCACTGCCGCGATCTCCAAGTCCATGACCACGGTGGTTTTCATTAACCAAATTCGGATGAAAATCGGTGTGGTGTTTGGGAATCCCGAAACGACCACGGGTGGAAACGCCTTGAAGTTTTATTCTTCCGTGCGGTTGGACATTCGTCGCATTGAATCGATTAAGGACGGTCAAGAAGTCACGGGGAGTCGTGTGCGGGTGAAGGTCGTGAAAAACAAAACCGCCCCCCCATTTAAACAAGCCGAGTTCGACATCATGTTTTCGGAGGGCGTGTCGAAAGTGGGCGAACTCATTGATCTGGGCGTCGATAAGAAAATCGTCGATAAGGCTGGGGCGTGGTACTCCTATAATGAGGAACGGCTCGGTCAAGGTCGCGAAGCCGCAAAAACCTTCCTGAAGGCGAATGTCGATATCGCCGAAAAGATTGAGCGAACAATTCGCGAAAAGGCAGGGTTGCTGAAACCGGCTTCGGAGGCGAGTCCTGAGGCAGCGCCATCAGAAAAAAAGTCGGCCGCTGCTCGCGGAACTGCTTGAGATGTCGTGAAGCGTTATGCGTGAAACGTGAAAACAAAAAGCCCTTGTTTTTCTTTACGCTTCACGCATCACGGTTCGCACCTCACCCCATGTAAAGGATCGAATTGCCTATGCTCTTAAGTGCCAATGAGCTCCGTCAATCATTCCTGGATTACTTTTCCCAATTCGATCACGTGGTTGTGCCGAGTGCACCCCTGATTCCTCAAGCCGACCCCACTCTTCTGTTTACCAACGCCGGGATGAATCAGTTCAAACGAGTGTTTCTCGGTGAGGAATCTCGCTCCTATTCCCGTGCCGCCTCTGCACAAAAGTGTATGCGGGCTGGAGGCAAACACAATGACCTTGAAAACGTCGGTTATACCCGGCGGCATCATACCTTCTTTGAAATGTTGGGCAATTTTTCGTTTGGGGATTATTTCAAGGAAGATGCCATCCGCTTTGGTTGGGAGTATTTGACGAAAACCCTTGAACTGCCTGCCGACCAGCTGTGGGTGACGGTCTTTCAGGATGATAACGAAGCCTTTGAGTTGTGGGAGAAGAAAATTGGCGTTCCTGCGGGACGCATAGTCCGGTTAGGGCACAAGGATAACTTTTGGCAGATGGGTGACACGGGCCCCTGCGGACCCTGTTCGGAAATCCACATTGATCAGGGGGCGGCCCTTGGGTGTGGACAGCCAACATGTGCCGTTGGGTGCGACTGCGATCGCTATTTAGAAATCTGGAATCTCGTGTTTATGCAGTTCGATCGTGATGCCGAAGGCACGCTCCACCCTCTGCCGAAGCCGAGCATTGATACTGGAATGGGGCTCGAACGGTTGGCTGCCATCGTTCAGAAGGTGTCGAGCAATTACGACAGCGATGTGTTTATTCCCCTTCTCTCGGTCATTGCGGAACGGACGGGCCACACGTATGGAAAAGATGCGGTGTCGGACCGATCGCTGCGCGTGATTGCCGATCATTTGCGGGCCATCGCGTTTATGATTACCGATGGCATTCTGCCGTCGAACGAAGGCCGGGGATATGTGCTGCGCCGTATTCTTCGACGAGGGTCACGCCATGGGCGTTTATTAGGGATTAAAGAACCCTTTCTTCATGAATTGACAGGTGCCGTGGTGAGTCAGATGGAAGGGGTCTATCCCGAGTTGCGTCAAGCTGCCAATGTCATTGTCGAAGCCGTCGAAGGGGAGGAAGAGCGATTTATCGGGACATTAGATCAAGGACTTCCGATTCTGAATACCATGGTCAATGAAGCCAAAGCCGAGATTCGTGGCTCCCTTGATGGCGAGAGCGTGTTCAAGTTGTATGACACCTACGGGTTCCCGTTGGATTTGATCGAAGAAGCCGCGCGTGAACAAGGGTTGGTGACAGACCTTGAAGGGTTTCAACGGGCCTTGGACGCACAACGCGATCGCGCTCGGAAAGCAGGTTCCTTTGCCATGGAAGGGGAAAAACCTATTATCACCGAGTTGACCCAGCAAGTCGGTCCTACGGAATTTTTGGGGTATCAGGTTTTGGAGTCGGATAGTGTGGTCCAAGCAATTTTGAAGAATGACCAGTTAGCGGAGGAGGCTGTTGAAGGAGATGACGTTGAGATCGTTCTCAATGCCACGCCGTTTTACCCCGAAGGAGGTGGACAAGTTGGGGACCAAGGTACTTTGGTTGGCCCTGATGGTCGCATGCAGGTTCGCGAGACAACCAAGGTTGGCGGAACTCTCTACCTTCACAAGGGCAAGGTAATGGCGGGTCGTATACGAAAAGGTGAGCACATAGCCGCTTCGGTGAATGCCGTGACTCGTCATGATGCGGCACGAAATCATACGGCGACACATCTCATGCACGCTGCTCTTCGCGAGATTCTCGGTCCGCATGTGAAGCAATATGGGTCGCTGGTGGGACCGAACCGATTGCGTTTCGATTTTTCTCATTTTAAGCCTTTGGGGCCGCGTGATGTTGAAGAAATCGAATCGTTGGTCAATCAACACGTTCGCGAGGATACCGCAGTCCAAACCAATGTAATGGGCGTCCAAGAGGCCACGGAGGCAGGAGCCTTGGCGTTCTTCGGCGATAAGTATGGTGAGCATGTTCGTGTGGTGGGCATCGGCGAGTTTAGTAAGGAGTTATGCGGCGGGACCCATTGCCGTGCTACTGGCGAAATAGGGACCTTTCGTATTATTTCCGAGGGTGGCGTGGCCGCTGGCGTGCGGCGCATCGAAGCGTTAACTGGTGTTGGGGCATTGGATCATAGCAAAAAGGTCGAGTCCGAAGTCCGTGAAATGGCTGAGCTGCTGAAAACAAGCCCCTCAGATGTCCTGATCAAGACCCGCAAATTGGTGTCTCAATTAAAAGACAAAGAACGCGAACTGGAAAAACTCAAACTCAAAATGATGGACCAAGGCGCGGGCAATGCCGAAGCCGATGTTCGGGATGTGAAAGGCGTTCAGGTTCATGTGCAACGCGCTGACGGCTTGTCCATGCAAGAGCTACGGTTATTTTCAGATAAAGTTCGCAATAAGGTCTCTGAAGGCGTGATCGTTTTGGGTTCGGTTGCCGATGATAAAGTCTCTTTGTTGGTAATCGTCTCCAAGGAGCTATCAAAGAAAATCAAAGCCGGTGATCTCATCAAAGAGATGGCCACCGAAGTCGATGGGTCAGGCGGCGGACGTCCCGACATGGCCCAAGCCGGTGGGAAAAACCCTGCCGGGTTAAAGCAGGCGCTGGAGAAAGTCTTTTCTTTAGTTGAAGCCAAGTTATGAGATCAGGCTTAATCCACCCTTTCGATTTTTACGGATGACCTTCAGGAAGTGTTGAAAAGTGGTTTCCAACTTCTTTCAATAACTTGGAAGCGAAAGAATCTAATGTGCCGAAACAGGGGAGTTTTCAGTTTTTCATTGCAATAACCGACATTGATAAGCAGAATTAAACCTAGGAGCCTGTCCCAGATTAGACGAATCTACTGCGGATGCGCTGGATTTCGCCAGATCTTCCGATCTTTTTCGTTGAATAGTCCCACTGTTCGCCTCACATGATGGAAACATCTGACTCAAACCAGCACACCCTCGTGACGATCGCTCATCTCGGACAGGCTCTGAGAGACTTACGACAATTTGATTCGACTACAAATTAATTCATTTTCTTTATTGTCACTGCTATAGAGATGTCCCCAAATTTCCATACCTTTGTTTTTCGTTGACTTACATCGAATCAGGCCAAAATTGTGCCGAGCCACAAACAATAATTTTTCAAATTTTGTCAGTTGTTTTTTCCGTGCATCCTTGTTATGACCCAGCTTTCCCCTCTCAAGTACCATCAGTGAAACAATTTTATGAGCTGGAGGACGCGTGATCGCACTAGACGTGAATTGAAACACCTTTGCTTTCGCATTCCCTTCGCCTGATCGAGTCAGTTTGAACGCAGCAGCACAGTGGACATCGCCACTCAAAAAAATGATAGGTTTCCCCTCTTCACGAGAATACGCAAACACCTGATCAAGCATCTTGTCTCTTTCCGTATAATTACTTTCATGATCCCATTCATCACGAAAATCATCCTTGGCAATGGAAACATCCAACCCATTGACGAACGTGCTATGCCAGTGGATCATTGGAACTGGAGAAATGATAAATAGGACTTTTTTCTGTTGTATCTCATCAGATTGAATCCATGTTTTAAACCGATCAAATTGGTTCTTCCCCAAAATCCGTTCTCCATCTTTCCCCGCATAGTTTCTATGCCCACGCATATCAAGGGCATAGAAACCAATATCTCCTTGGCAAAATTGGTAATCGAACTGAGGAGTGGGGTCGACACTTACTGGAGTTTCGCCAGGATTATGACTATGCTGATATTCAACATACACAGCCTTGGCGGCTTCAAACATGGCGTCAACCAAAAACAAATTTTGTTCTTTATTTTCCCATTCAAAGATACTATCTAACTTATCTGACCTCTCATCATCGGTATAGGACCCCCACCCGTCCATAATTTCATGATCATCCCACATCATGTACATGGGAAAGCTTCGAAAGACTTTTCTTACCTCAGGAAAGGACCAATACTTTCTATACACATACCGATAGATCGTTTTGAAATATTTAATAAGTCCCGGCTTATCATTTTGATATTCATCCCACAGTTGCTCTTTATTCTCTTTCACCCATTTCCAAATATCTTCTTTCGTGCAATCAATGTAGATTTGATCCCCCCCTCCGATCACAAAACTCGCCTGATACTCGGTAAGAATGTCGTAAAAATCATCCCATAAATCAATTCCTGAGGCCCCCTTCTTGAAAGGGTCGTGACAACTAAAATAGCCAAAGGTGATATTTTGAGGTTCTTCTGGGGGCGTTTGAAAACTATGTTCTTTTTCGAAACCAAACCGCCATCTACGATTTACAGGAACGTTCTTGTTAGCCACGACAGCGTAATGATACGTGGTTCCTTGGTCCGATGTTTCATCGGGGCCTTTGGGAAGAGCTATATTGAAAACATGTGTTTTATCTTTTTCGTCATTGAACTCATGGCGTAGTAATATCGGAGCTCGAATGCCTACCCGTTCTTTAATCCTTTCTAAGTAGTCTTCTATTTCTTCATCTTTTCCAATTTCATAAGGGTCGACCTTAATGCGTTGTGTCGACACAATCAGGGTATACATTCCAGCGACCGCCACTCGAACCCAGATTTTCGTGCTGCTTGAGGTCGTATGCCCGATAATGCACCCATCAGATAATCTGTTGGCCAACTCTTCTCTCTCAAACGTATATTTTTTCATTGCTTCTCCTCAAAACAGAAAAACATTGATAATCCCATGAAAATTTTTTCTACTGATTGGCGAACCGCAATTGATGAGATTAAGAGGCCCCACACTATTGGACAATCGGACGAATCACTCCCCGATGAGCTAACACATTCTATTGAAAAGACCTACTTCTTCCGCTTTCTACGAGGGGAATAATCAAAATTTCATGGATGAACAGCATTTCTGGAATGCCTGTTAAGCGAATTTTTGAAAAGGCCCGGTGCCGATTGTAGCAACCTATTCAGAGAATTTCATTGGCACTTTGATTACCCAGGAAACTCAATTTTCTCTGGAAGAGCCTGTCTTTCTGTATTTTTTAAATCAACTCACAATTGGCTTTTTCAACTAACCAAAGCAGAAATCATGCAAAAAAAACATGCCTAATTTCAACCACTAAATGACAGTTGTCAGGTATTTGAAAACAACAACTTACAAAGAAGGCCTCATCTAAACATTCAACTTCCACCACAAACATCTTTCCAAAATTAGGATCCAATTGGATACACTCATGTATCCAGTTAGTCATAGGCGAAAGGATGTAAAAAACGGGAAATCAATTCAAAAGAGGAGGGATCTAGAAACAACAACTACGGAAGGCCGCACGTTTCCACGAATCAACGGACCAACAAGCCTCACGTTCTGAATACTTGTCCAAGATGAAGGATTCCCTCACAGATGGCTCACGACAAAAAGGTACTTGCTCTTGCAGAGGACGCAGAAATGGGGAAGGAATCTAAATGGGACAACATCAGAACACACTGAGCCAGAAAATGGCTGATCACCGCCGAGCATAGAGCAATTCACATGCTTCGCAATATCCATCCAGGCGGCCACGGTCGAAGGCTTCGACCAATTGTTTTCTGACCCAATCGTACCCTTGCTGGCCACCGACACCATCAACGCCTTGCGACATCATCATTTGGAAACCTACATCAATCAGCCGTTCTTTACGTTCGTTCATTTCTTCCGAAACGAATTCAGCGATGACGGCCTTGGCATAATGTTTTACAATCTCTTCACGGAATTTGTCGTATCCCAACTTCGCCACGGTGGCTTCACGGATTTTCACTAACTCGGCTTTCACTCGGGAAATATCCTTCATCAACATCCGAAAGATTTCAAGCCGTCCTTCCTCCCATAACTTTTTCTCCATGCCTTCGAGCACAACACCAGGATCAACTGTCTCGACCGGCACATCCTCATGATGATCCGTTTTGGCACCAAACCCGCCAAACCGCATTCGTTCATACGATTTTCTGGTTTCCGGATCGCCCAGGATTTCATAGGCCGCATTAATTTCACGGATCTTCTCTTCCGCTTCTTTGTTCCCCTGATTGCGATCAGGGTGAAACTTCAAGGCAAGTTTTCGGTAGGACTTCTTGATCTCTTCGCCAGAAGCCTCGGGAGTCACATCCAAGGTCACATAGTAGTCAAGATGGATTCTGGGCATGAAGTGTTATCGCTTACTGAAGACGCGATGCTTGGAGGTTCGACTCGATTGGGTTTTCTAGCGAGTAATCTGGCGAGAACTGCTCCAAAGAAGTCCCGCAAGACATAAAACAGGGCAAGACCCGCCTTGTTCTTTCACTTATTCTAAATATTTAGCACTTTCCAAAGGATTTCCCAAGGAGAGGGAATCAGGCAAACAACTCCAGTAGATCATTACATGGAGTAAACCTTCACATGTGGGGAGAATAAGAGGTAGTGTGAAAAACAAAGATGGGCAGGGGGCAAACCCGAGACTGCACAAGATGCACCCTCACAGCAACAACACATTCCTAGCAATCTTGGAACTCGATCAAGAAGCTAGGAGCCTGTCCGAGATTAGCGATCGTCACGAGGACGTGCTGGTTTGAGTCAGATGTTTCAATCGTTTGAGGCGAATAGTGGGACTATTCAACGAAAAGGATCGGAAGATCTGGCCAAATCCAGCACATCCGCAGTAGATTCGGCTAATCTGGGACAGGCTTCTAGGGAGGAACAGGTCTGGTTCGATGATCTTGGCGGGTGCAACCTGCAGGTTTTTCATTCAGGGTTTTCTCTTCTGATTCAGGGTAATAGGTTGGTTGAGGCGCAAGCATGGATTCGTTAGGGACATTTTTCCGAGAGGCACGGGAAGCTAAGGACTTAACGCTAGAGCAGGTGGGTGCCATCACAAGGATCCAGGAATCCTATTTGCAAGCTATAGAGGAAGAAAATTTTCATGTGCTTCCTCAAAAAGTCTTTACCAAAGGGTTTGTCCGGACCTACGCCCAGATGTTGGGGTTGGAGGAGGAAGAAGCCCTGCGGCGTTTTTCAGCTGTGGCCGGGTCGTATTATCAGAAGGAGGAGGACGAGCATCAACAGGTCATCAAGCGTGAAGAGGAAGATCGCAAGGGGAAAGCGAATCGAAATGCGGTAATTATTCTGACAGGGGTGATTCTGGTTGGGCTTGTATTTATTTTGCCCGGAGAACAATCACCGTCACCAACTTCTTTCCAAGAGCAAAAATCTAAGACTGCATCCGACTTTTCGACTCAACCTGCGGATGAACCAGAGGCAGGTCAAGCAGTTTCCTCGGAGGCACAAAATCCAACATCATCGTTGAATGTAGAGGAGGCTCCGTTCCCGGTTACCCCGGGATCGAAAACTGTCCCAACACCATCAGGGGGCACACAGCTTGATCCCGGGCTAGTGGAAGTCGTTGAAGAAGCATCGGTTGCCACGCCAGTTGGGGTTGTGAGGACAATGCGTTCCCCGTTCGAGCCGGGAATGGGCGAACAGGACGGACCCTTAATGTTGGAGTTGGAGGCATTGGAAATCACTTGGGTTGTTGTCCGATCTGATGACCGAGAGCCGCATGAGGCCTTATTGCAACCAGGAGAGCGGGCGCTTTGGCGGGCTCATGACCGATTTTTCTTGACTCTGGGAAATGCCGGCGGGGTCAAGGTGACTCTCAACGGAGAACCGCGCGGACCCTTTGGAGAACGTGGAACGGTGATACGTGACCTCGAAATCAAACCATAAGGGTGCTGTTGAAAAAGCATGTCCTGAGTCTTTTCGAAGGATCCCCCAGCGGCGTTCTCGGGCCTTTGTCGTGCTCACGTACTCTCGTACGCTCCGTGCGCCAAAGGCCCGGCGCCCTTGCTGGGTGGCCTTTTTGAACGGCCCCCGTTCTCCTTATACCTCAAGGTGTTTGTCGCAAAATTGAATTTTTTTTGAATTATTCAACAGACTCCTATATGGAGTAAAATCCTCCCAATCACAAAATTGTACCCCTCCGATGTCCGAACAACCCCTTGATATCCAACCATTAATCAAAGCCGCGGAAGCTGCCTATCAGCATGCGGTGGCGCCCTCCTCGGGCTTTCGCGTCGGAGCGGCCTTGCAAACCGATCATGGTGCCATATTGACAGGGTGCAACATTGAAAGCCCTGTGTATCTCGGTATTTGCGCGGAACGCGTGGCGTTATTTAAAGCTCTGTCTGAGGGATTTCGAAAATTTTTAGCATTGGCCATTGTGTGCGAGGAAGGGGTGCATTGTCCACCCTGTGGCACCTGTCGGCAACTATTGTGGGAATTTGCTCCTGGCCTGAAAATCATACTTGTGGATAAGTGTGGCACAACCCAATGGCATACCATTGAAGATCTCCTGCCAAAAGTTTTTGAGCGCGGCGACAGAAAACCTTTTAAAAACAATGACTGAGTGTGACGTCTTGGTTGTGCCCCAACCTTGACAACATTCAAAAAGCGTTGATATATTTTTGGCGTTTTGCATCCTTTGAAATCAAGGGATCTGAGGGAGTATCATGAAGAAAATAGGTTTTTATGGTGACCACCGATAGTGGCCCAACCGTTTTTTGGTTTGCGATCTCATAAATCAAAGGAGGAGTTCATGAAGAAGTTTTTAGCGATTTGTAGTTTGGTCACGGCATTTGCCTTTATCAGTGGCGACTTGGCCTTTGCTGGGGCCGAAAAAGATCCCTTGAAAGCCAGGGTTCCCAGGGCAGATCGTGGCAAAGCCAAGAAAATGAAGCCACCTAAAGAGTTGTATAAGAAATCGAAAAAAGCGTCTGACGAAATTGTGGCGGCGGGGAAGAAAATTTTCGAAGGCAAAGGTACCTGCGTCAATTGCCATGGAAAACTCGGTGATGGCCTAGGCCCCGCTGGTAAAGTGTTAACCCCAGGTCCTCGGAATTTCACCAATTGCAAATTCCATAAGAAACGGAAAGATGGTGAATTGTTCTGGATCATTAAGAATGGCAGCCCAGGGACTGGGATGGTGGCTATGGTGCCTGCGACCATTACCGATGATGAAGCGTGGAAGGTGTTAGCCTACGAGCGAACCTTCTGTAAGAAATGGCGTAAGAAAAAGTAATTTCAGGTTTCTTTCCTGAAGTTATAGAAAAAAGCCCTGTTTAGGATGGAACCTAAGCGGGGCTTTTTTGCTCATTGCTGGTGAATAGGTGAGACGGACTGTGTCGAAACAATTTTTGGGGAGCAGAACTATTTTCCTGGGTTTGGTCCTGTTGGTCGTTGGGGTCTTGCCGTGGACGCCGCTTTTTGCTCAAGAAGCGGAGCCCTTGCGGCCTCGGGTTCCAGTCATGGAGCGGGCGATGGCCAGAAAAATGATTCCGCCATTTGGTTTCACGAAGCAGGCCTCTCCCGATATCATCGCTGAGGGGAAGGTGTTGTACGAGGGGAAGGGCACCTGCGTCAGTTGCCATGGTGAGTTTGGGCTTGGGGATGGTCCCGTGGGTCGGCAACTCACTCCGAGCCCACGTAATTTTACGAATTGCCGGTTTCATGCGCGCCGGCGTGATGGTGAATTATTTTGGATTCTAAAAAATGGGAGCCCGGGAACGGGTATGGTCCCTATGATTCCTGTCACGATCACCGAAGATGAAGCCTGGAAAATTTTGGCCTACGAACGGAGTTTTTGCCTGAACTGGCAACGATAAGGGGAATGTTGAAAAAAGCCGCCAGCGGCGTTCTCGCCCTTTTGCCGTGCTCACGTACTATGAGTACGCTCCGCGCGTCAAAAGGGCTGCGGCTTTGCTGGACGAACCCTTCGGAAAGACTCAGGGCATGCTTTTTTGAACATTCCCTCCCACTGACGATGGGTAGCTCATCTGGAGATTTTATTGACTATTGAGGTGAATTATTCAACAGCCCCAATAAGGGGACGTAGCGGGAGAGTGTGACTCAATCAAAGAGTTGGAGTGCCAATAATCTCTATTGGGTTGACCAGGTCCAGCCTCATTTAACCTTTCCGCCTGACCCTACTTTTAAAGTTGACACCCAGGAATGGCGTTGACTAGACTCAAGAAATAGAGGAAGTTTCCAGTCCCAGGATGGGGTTTCATTGCTGAGGAGAAATTCATGGGCAAAAAGCGTTCATTAGCAGATGATTTAGGAGCGTTAAAGAAAAAAGTCACGGAAGGTTGTGCCAAAACCGAGAAAACCGAAGGTGATGCCGGTTTGCGGAGACTCCGCAAACGACTTAAACGTGTGCAGCGAAAAATCAGTGTTCGGGCGGCTCGCATTGCCCAAGCAGCAGGTAAAAAGAAGGTGAGTGCCTAATACGCCTTTCAGTCAAAAAGGTAAAACGAGGGTTGAGTCAAACCCTGTGGTGTGTGAAAGGGGAGTTGTGTTATGAGTGAAGATCTCAAATCGTCTGTGGAAGAACCGGAAGCTGAAAATTCTGAAACGCAGGTGGCCGACGATTCGGATCAGGTTGTCACGGATGACATGGTCGATGAATTTTCTGATTCCATCATGGATGGAGAGGTCGTGGCTTCAGCTGATGTAGAAATAGTGGAAGGGGAAACGAAAGAAGACACGGACGAAGAAACGGAAGAAGAAACGGAAGAAGAAACGGACGAAGATGCGGAGTACGAGCTTGAAGAAGAAAAAGTCAAAGATGAAATCGACATTCAAATCGATTTAATGCAAGACACCGATTGGGTGGTGAGACGCGAAGCGGTCATCACTCTTGGGGAAATGGCCGATGAACGGTGTGTGGAACCGCTGTGTCGGGGGCTCCGGGATGGAGACTGGCAGGTTCGGGAAGCCGCGGTAGAAGCTGTGAGCGATATTGGGCCGCCGGCGGTGGACCTGCTCCTTCGGTTTGTGCGGGATTGGGAATCTCGAAAATACGTCCTTCGGACGCTTGGAAAGATTAACGATGAACGCGTACTCGACCCGTTAATCTCGTGGCTGAAAAGCGATGAGTTTAAAGATGATGCCACACGTGCGCTTGTGGATCTTGGCCAACCTGCTGTGCCCAAACTCATTGAAGCGCTGAATCACCGCGGTGATTTTGTCCAAAAACAATCCATCCTTGCTCTGGGAGACATCAAAGATGTCCAGGCCGTGGATCCGCTTATTGCGTTGCTTCAGGATCAAGATTGGATGGTTCGTTTGACCGCCGCGTCCTCATTGGAAAAAATCGGTGATCTTCGAGGCCGAGTGGCCATCAAACCCTTGATGAAAGACCCGGATATTGCCGTGCGCATGCGGGTCGAACGGATTCTCGCTTCCTGGAAAAAAGATCAGGTCAAGGATAAGGATATGGAAAAAGAGGCGGCTAACGCCTGAAGAAAAGACGTGATTCGTGAAGCGTTTTGAATAGAGTCGGTTCTAGGTTTGAGCTTCCGTCCTTATCTTTATTCCTGGGAAATTAACGCGTCGAGTTCTTCTTGCGCCTCATCAATTTTGTCCTGAGCCACATCTTGGCCTGAAGCCAAGGATTGTTTGATATCGTTGAGTTTGGACATCAGTCCATCAATGACGACCTGAGAGGTTTTCTTCCCCTGTATTCCTACTGCGTTTTTTAGATGTTTCAGCGCTTCTCCCAGTTCTTCCGCGGCCTCACCATATTTCCCATCTAAGATTTCCGATTTACTATCAAGGAAACGAGACTTAGCCTCAAGAAATTCACGTTTGAGGTTCAGCTGTCCATTCTCCAATCCCAAGGTCCGTTCCACCACACCTTCCGACATGGTTCTCAAGGTTCGTTTCACGTCCGCAGGGGGTTGTTGACCAACGTAGTAGCCCGCCCAAAAGATTCCTCCAAAAAGGAGTAGTATGCCCACAAATTTAATCATGATGTCTCACAAATTAGGGTGAAGGTTAAAGGCTGAAGGCTGACGGGGAACCCGTTACCTATCTCACATGCCCGACGTATTGTTTGATCATGCACTAAATGCCTTCAGCCTTCGGCCTGCAGCCTTCAGCCTATCCACCTGAGCAGTTATGGTTGAATAGAATACTATGATCTGTCCGAGGAAGAAAGCAAACAAAAAAAAGACCAGCGAGGCTGGTCTTTTTTGAGAGATACGCAGAGGCGAAATATATGCGACTTTTCCGAAATCGTTAACGCACCTGTTCGAACGATTGAACGGGGTTTTTGCTAGTGTGTTCCATGGCATAAAATTGGTGGACATAGTCTTTGAGCATGCGTCTGGCACTGAATCGTGGGGCATTCGTCCGAATCGCATTTTTCACAATTTTTACCCACCCGTGAGGAATCCCATCCTGGTCGCGCTGGTAGTACAAGGGAATGACTTCCTTTTCCAGGAGATGCAAGAGGGCCTCGGCGTCCTGGCGGTCCTGAGCAGCTTCCTCCAATTCCTCTGTAGCCAACGGAAATGCCCAGCCATTGGTTCCGTCATAACCTTCCTTCCACCAGCCATCCAAGACGCTCAAATTGGGAACCCCGTTGAGAGCTGCCTTTTGTCCACTCGTCCCGCTGGCTTCCAATGGAGGACGGGGATTGTTCAGCCACACGTCCACACCTTGAACGAGAAACTTAGCGACATGCATATCATAATCTTCGAGAAAGGTGATGTGCCCGCCAAAGTCATGTCGTTTGGCAAACTGATAGACTTCGTGGATGAGTTCTTGCCCGGGTTTGTCCGCGGGGTGGGCTTTGCCGGCAAACACAAATTGAACCGGCTGCCAGGGGTTTTGGAGGAGCGCCTTTAAGCGATCGGGATCATAAAATAACAGGTTCGCTCGTTTATACGTGGCAAACCGACGACCAAAGCCAATGGTCAAGGCATAGGGATTGAGCAGGGCGCCCCCAGCGATGACCTGTTGTGCCTCTAAACGGCCTGCGGTCCAGCCTTTTTGTATCCGTTGCCTGATGAAACTCAGCAGCTTCCGTTTGAGAAATTGTCGGACTTCCCACAGGTCATGATCAGGGATATCCAACACCCGATGCCAAAGGGCGGCATCGTCGGAATGATCCTGCCACTGTGGCCCCAAATGCTTCGAATACAGATGGCTCATTTCGGGAGCAATCCACGTGGGGATGTGGACGCCATTGGTCACGTATTGAATGGGAACTTGATCTTCGGCATGTTCCGGCCACATGCTCTGCCACATGTTTCGTGATACTCGTCCATGTTCTTTGCTCACGCCATTGACACATGAAGAAAACCGAATGGCGAGTGCCGTCATGTGAAATCGGCCAGAAGAATCCTGAGGGTGCTGCCCTAGTCGAAAAAAGTCCTCTCGGCTTAATCCCATGTCTTTCCAATAAGAAGAAAAATAGTTCTCCATGAGTTCTTCGGAGAAGACATCGTGACCAGCCGGGACGGGTGTGTGCGTAGTAAACAAGGAGCTGTGACGAATTTGTTGCAACGCCTCATCGTATGTCTGCCCCTGTTGAAGCAACTCTCTCATGCGTTCGAGATTGAGAAAGGCCGCATGGCCTTCATTGGCATGCCACATACGGGGTTGGATGCCCAAGGATCGGAGTGTTCGAACGCCACCAATGCCCAGAAGGATTTCTTGGCATATTCGGGTTTGCTGGTCTCCACCATAGAGACGGGCTGATAAGGCCCGATCGTCTGGTTGATTGTCGGCCACATCCGTGTCCAATAAATACAGCCGCACTCGCCCGACTTGAATAAACCAAATCAAACAATGAACCGGTCGATCTCCTAATTGCACGGTGATGCGACATTGTTCTCCCGTGGCAAGCAAGGCTGGTTGTATGGCTGAAGCGTTTCGATCGAATCGATCGTTGATGGCTTCCTGCCACCCATCCGGTCCAATCACCTGTCGAAAGTAGGCTTGGGAATACATGAAACTTACGCCGACCAGTGGGATGCCTAAATCACTGGCTTCTTTTAAATGGTCACCGGCTAAGACGCCCAGTCCGCCACTATAGATAGGGATGGAATTATGAAGGCCGAATTCTGCTGAAAAGTAGGCGATAGGCGCATGGGCGACATGGGGAAACCGTGAGCCAAACCAATGATCGGTTTGCGACATGTAGTTATCGTAGGCCGTCACTGCGGCTTGGTATTGCCGGGTAAGGACCACATCCTGGGTGAGGTTTGAAAACCGTTCGGGTTTGATCTCCTGGAGCAGCTTGACTGGATTGTGGTGCGTCTGCCTCCACAATGTCTGATCCAGGCTTTGAAAGACCTGACGTACAACAGGCGTCCAACTCCACCAGATGTTCATCGAGAGTTCGTGTAAGCGAGAACAGTGTATGTTTGGATCCGTTGCCTGTGGTTGTATGGTGTCGTGCATAGTCAAGTTCCCCGTTCCATAGA
>JADFRB010000310.1:291-3283 GCA_022561525.1 Nitrospinota bacterium | reverse complement strand
ACCCTAAGGGTTTTAATTGATTAACCTGCCCCCCTATGCTACGATTTCTGTTATGAGTATATTCCCTAGGCCTAGGGGGAAATCCGTCAAGAAGGAACCCACTTCCCCATCCTTTAGACTCAGCCGCGAAATCCTCGGAATTGCCCTCCTCACGCTAGGAGTCCTGGTTTTTTTGAGCGTGTGGTCGTATTCGGCACAGGATCCCTCCTGGGTTGGCTCCCTTTCTACTCAACCATCGGGTGTCATCGACAACGCTGTCGGCATGGTGGGCGCAACCATCGCGGCGGGTTTGATATGGCTCGTAGGATCGGCCGCTCTTGCCATTGCGATATTGATCCTGTTGCAAGGGATCCGGTCATTCCAAGAAGAAACACTTCAGACAAAATTACGAAGCCTTCTCGGTGGAGTTCTATTGGTGCTGTGCCTCAGTGCCCTATTTGAATTCTATGCGTTGGCTTCCCACATGACGGGTGGGGAATGGGGGCAATGGTGTGCGACCCTGGTGTCGCTACTGTTTGGGGAAGTCGGCAGCACGATCGTATTGTGCTCGCTTTTATTGGTATCCGTTTTGTTGATTGCTCCGTTTTCTGTGGCCACGGCTCTGGGAAATATTCCCGCGGGTCTTGGAGCGATCCGAGATCACACCCCACGCCTGTCTTTGAGTTGGCTGTCCTTTCCCACAAGAGTGCGTATCCCTAAAGCGAATAAACCGGTGAAGATCAACCGGAGTTTGGCCATGCGGGATGGCGCCTTGTCCTTTTTGCGAAAAGATGATCCTGTTCCGGAACCCTATGTCTCTGAGGATGATTTCGATTCGGACCTGGGCGAACCGGCCAAAGCCCCTCCCATTCGCCGAACCTTTCAATTTAATCGGAAAGTCTCTGAGGGATACAGTTTACCCGACCCTATGGCGCTCCTTGATCCACCTCCTGTTTCGCAATCATCGCAGACCGATGAAATATTGGAGTCCCAATCCCGGGTGTTGACTGGAGCTTTTCAGAATTTTGGCATTCCCGGAAAGGTGACAGAAGTGCATCTGGGCCCCGTCATCACGATGTTCGAGTTTGAGCCAGGCCCGGGTATTAAGGTGGCTCGCATTGTCAATTTGGCCCATGATTTGGCGATGGCTCTTAAAGCCACCAGCGTGCGCATTGTCGCTCCGATTCCCGGGAAATCGACCGTGGGGATCGAAGTCCCGAATCCGGTCAGAGAAACCGTCACATTCCGAGAAGTGTTGACCAGTGAAGCCTATACACGATCCCGATCAAAGCTGACCATGGCCTTAGGAAAAGACATTTTTGGTCGTCCGTTTGTGGCCGATCTGAGAACCATGCCTCATCTGTTGGTGGCTGGTGCTACGGGAGCCGGGAAAAGTGTTGCCTTGAATAGCATGTTGTTAAGCCTGTTGTTTTCAGCCCACCCCGATGAAGTCAAGCTCTTATTGATTGACCCCAAGGTGTTGGAACTTCAAGCCTACGATGGGATTCCCCATCTGTTGCGCCCGGCCTTAACGGATCCGAAATCCGCTGCACGTGGGTTAAGCTGGGTTCTACAAGAAATGGAGCGGCGCTATCGATTACTCGCAGAACATGGCGTTCGAAATATTCAATCCTACAATGCCAAGATAACAGAGGAAGGCCATGGCAAGGCCTCTGGTTCATCACAGCCTGATCTTCCATTTGATCAAGATCAGGATGAGGAGCCGACTCTCGAGCCCCTTCCCTACATCGTGGTGGTCATCGATGAGTTTGCCGATTTAATGATAGTCGCTCCCAAGGAAATTGAAGAAAAGATTGTTCGTCTAGCGCAAATGGCGCGCGCTTCAGGCATTCACTTAATTTTGGCCACGCAACGGCCTTCCGTTGATGTAGTGACGGGGTTGATTAAAGCAAATTTTCCGGCACGAATCGCATTTCAGGTGTCCTCTAAAACAGACTCCCGTACGATCCTGGATGCGAATGGAGCCGAAGCACTTCTCGGACTCGGCGATATGTTGTATTTGGCCCCAGGAACCGGAAAATTGATTCGGCTCCATGGTTCGTACGTGTCGGATGAGGATGTGCGGCGCGTGGTAGAATATGTCAAAGCGCAAGCCGGTCCGGAGTATAGTGACGACGCGCCAATTCCAAACCCTGAAGTATTTGAGGAAGACCCCGAGCGCGATGAAGTCTATGAACAAGCCAGAGAAGTAGTGTTGACCTCAGGCCAGGCTTCGGCCTCGCTGCTTCAACGGCGGCTTCGTGTTGGATATCCCCGGGCTGCACGCATGATCGAACAAATGGAAGAAGATGGGCTCGTGAGTGCTCCAGGGCGCGACGGTCGCCGGGAAATTCTTGGTCCTCCATCCATAGTGCAAGAACGTGTCGGATGAAACTCTTTCTCGCCAGTCTCACAATCGTCGTGTTTCTGATTCCCTTCCCGGTTCTCGGGAAAGAAAATGTGGCCCAACAGGTTCGTGATTTGGTCAAACGTGTGGATGCTCGCTACGCCGCCACCAAGGATTTTCAAGCAGACTTTACGCAAGAAACTCGCATTGAAGGGTTTGATTCACTGCTTCAATCTTCTGGCCGAGTCTACATTAAAAAGCCCGGCTATCTGCGATGGGATTATACCGAACCCTCGGTTGAATATATTTATGTGCATAATGATCAGCTGCAAATGTATGTGCCGAAACATAATCAAATTCTGAAGGGCAATCTTTCCATGATGGTGGCGACGAAAGCCCCCCTGCACTTGCTTCAGGGAATGGGGAAACTCACTGAGCATTTTGATGTGTACCCCACGGATAATGGCCGCACGGGAGAAGGAGGGTTGCCCTTGCTGACCCTGATTCCTAAAAACCAGGGGCAACCAGGCTCTTCTTCGTTGATCCGAATTGTTTCAGAAATCCAACCCGACACCTACTTCATTCGGTCGATAGCCCTACACGAGGTGGGCGGAAATATCTCGACGTTTCGCTTTACCAATGTCAAGGCAAATACCGGAATCGACG
>JADFRB010000310.1:0-281 GCA_022561525.1 Nitrospinota bacterium | reverse complement strand
TGATCGTGGAGGATGTTCTTCCTCAAGGTTGATGGTGTTCTGCATCACGACGGTGGCCCCGCGGAAATCCGGCAATTCTTTGGTCAGTTTGGCAACCTGTGGTATATTCGGCGGCGGCTTGATTCGTTAGTTTTCATCGCGCAAGGGCCTGTTGAATATTTCACACCCATGGCCAGTACATGGTCGAGATGAGGAGACATCATCAAGTGGAGGGAATGTTCAAAAAAGCATGCCCTGAGTCTTTCCGAAGGGTCTATCCAGCAAGGCCGCAGCCATTTTGA
>JADFRB010000309.1 GCA_022561525.1 Nitrospinota bacterium | reverse complement strand
CATCAAATTTACTTTGCTGGCTATTCACTATGGGCGAATCCTCCGGCGGGGTTTCATCCCCAACGGTGGGTTCGGTGATTTTGACTGGATCGATCATGTCGTTCTTAGGGTTCGCCCAAAAATACCTTTGCCTTTTTTGGTACCGAGACGCCTGTATGGCAAGGCGCGAGGACTACGCATACTCCTCCGCATGTAAAGGACGAGCAACGCCGCCAGCGGGATGGATCGACGCCAAAAAATGTGAAGGTATTTTTGCGCGAACCCTTAATATCCCAACTCGACGAGCAAGCGCTCATTGTCCCGCCAGGCATCTTTGACCTTCACATGCAGATCGAGAAATACTTTCACACCCATTTCACGTTCAAGGTCAAGACGTGCCGCCGTCCCAATTTCCTTCAGTCTCGCACCGCCCTTTCCAATGACAATGGCCTTTTGTCCTTGTTTTTCTACCATAATTGAGGCTGCAATCGAACACAGCCGGCCCTGTTCCAGAAATTCATCAATATGAACTGCCACGGCATAGGGCAATTCCGCCCTCGTTTGTTCAAGAACTTTTTCGCGAACAAGTTCTGCAGCTAATTGCCGCATGGACTGATCCGTCACAAAACCATCATCGTACGCGCCCTCTTGTTCCGGGAATCGGGCAAAGGCCAAATCCCGTAATCGATCAACATTTAACCCCGTCATCGCGGACAATGGGATGATTTCCGACCACTCACCCAGGGACTGGTAGGCTTCGATCACCGGTAGCACTTTCGGCTTTCGGATGAGGTCGATTTTATTGACCAGCAAAAATACGGGGAGACTTTCGGACCGGTCAGGTGAGGAAAACACTTGTTTGATGACCGCTCGATCCCCTGCACCAGGCATCTTCCGTCCATCCACCATCACCGCAAGCAGATCCGCCTCGTGCACCGTATCTAACGCTGCCCGCACCATGCGCTTATTGAGCCGATGCCACGGTCGATGCAAACCCGGCGTATCCAGCAGAGCAAGTTGGCCTTCTGGAAAATGTGCAACGCCAAGAATGCGCGACCGCGTGGTCTGGGGCTTATCAGACACGATCGCAATCTTTTGTTTGACAAGCGTGTTCACGAGCGTGGACTTTCCAACATTCGGGCAGCCCAATATGGCCATGGTTCCAAATTTCATAAACAGTTCCTCATGGCCTTGTGGGCCACTTATGCGTGATGAAAATATGAGTGTCAGTCAGGATAAAGGGTTCGCGCAAGAATAACTTCCCCTGTTTGGGTGCTGAGACACCTGTCTGGCAAGGCACGAGGACTGCGCATACTCCTCGTATGGAAAGAACGAGCAACGCCGCCAGACGGGATGGATCGACGCTCAAACATGGGAAGTTATTCTTGCGCGAGCCCTTACTATTTCCAAAGCAGGTTAAAAAAGATTTACGCGTGGAAGGGACAAACACGGGAAAGGCATGGGCACTTCAATGGCTCATCATCAATATTCCCTCCCGTTTTAGCTTGGTCTCTCCACAAAAATCAGGGACACGTGTATTCATAAGGGCTCGACCAATTGATACACGACCTCTCCTTCCTTGACGTACCCTAAACGTTCCCTTGCAAGTTTCTCAAGCGTAAAGGAATCATTCTGCACAAGATGGATTTCCTGTTCGAGGGCTGCATTCGATTGCTCAAGTTGTGCGATGTTCTGATTCATCCGGTCTAACTCATTTTCCATTCGGATATATTGGGTCATCTCCGCACCTTCCATCAACCACATGACCAACACCACAATGCCAACCACAAGAGCCACAGGTCTCTGCCACGACCGCAGAGCAGGCCATGGCTTCGATGACTCAACGACCCGTTTGCAATTCGCTCGTATCAAATACCCGCACCCCGTGTTTGGATCACATGCCGTCCTCGATACTGTGCAGCCTTCCCCAGTTCTTCTTCGATCCGCAAGAGTTGATTATATTTAGCTAACCGATCCGTTCTTGACAATGACCCGGTTTTAATTTGTCCGGCATTCAACGCCACGGCCAAATCCGCAATCGTCGTATCTTCGGTCTCTCCTGATCGATGGGAAATGATAACACCATACCCCGCGCGCTTAGCCATTTCAACGGTTTCGAGTGTTTCCGTCAGGGTACCGATTTGATTGACTTTGATAAGAATAGCCGTGGCCGCTTTTTCCCGAATCCCTTTGGATAGGTATTCGACATTGGTCACAAACAAATCATCGCCCACCAACTGCACACGATCGCCCAGCCGGTCGGTCAATTGCTTCCAGCCCTTCCAATCATCTTCATGGAGTCCATCTTCAATCGACACGATGGGATACTTGTTCACCAACTGCTCATAATATTCGCCCATCTGAGTAGAGGATTTTGCTACACCACCTTCAGTCTGCAACACATATCCCTTCTTTCCATAAAACTCGCTCGCCGCCGCATCCAAAGCCAACACGATATCACGACCAGGCCGATAGCCCGCCTTGCGAATGGCCTCGATGATCACGGCCAACGCGTCTTCATTCGATTTCAACGCCGGTGCAAATCCGCCTTCATCGCCAACCGCCGTGCTAAGCCCTTTTGCCTTTAACAGCGCTTTCAAATGATGAAACACTTCCATACCCATCCGCAGGCCTTCACTAAACCGTGAAGCGCCAACTGGCATGATCATGAACTCTTGAATATCCAAGCCATTATCCGCATGCGCGCCGCCATTGATAATATTCATCATGGGCACCGGCAGTTCACGAGCATCGGCGCCACCGATGTATCGGTACAAGGGTTGCTTGGTTTCCGCAGCCGCCGCACGAGCCACGGCCAACGACACACCAAGAATTGCATTGGCGCCCAAGCGCGATTTACCTTTGGTGCCATCCAGCGCAATCATGGTGGAATCAACGGCCGCTTGGTCCAAAGCATTCATCCCTTTGAGCTTCGGCGCAAGAGTTTTTGAAATACTCTGCAACGCTTTCGTCACACCCTTTCCCATCCACCGTTTGGGATCTTCATCTCGCAATTCCAACGCCTCGCGGGTTCCTGTAGACGCACCGGACGGCACAGCCGCCCGTCCCCACGCGCCACTGGTTAATTGCACATCGACTTCAACGGTTGGCGTGCCGCGCGAATCGAGAATCATACGGCCTTTCAGATCCTGAATTGCACTCATGCGTGCATTCCTTATCGGACAAGAGTGAACCTTAACGTTTCACGTTCGTGAGCACCAGTTCCTGTGCCCATCATACTAATTTTCTCACTTTTGACAAGCTCAAATGAACCTAGAAACGGCAGTTGGGCGCAAAAAAGACGTGTAAGATATTGGTGTGCA
>JADFRB010000308.1 GCA_022561525.1 Nitrospinota bacterium | reverse complement strand
ACCAGGTGCTGCGCTTCGAGGCGACCAGCAACGGTGCACTCCTCAACTGGATCCGATTCGAGGCGGCTCCTCGACGGCCTGCCCGGCGGGCGTGAGCAGAGCGACGCCATGACCGTGCGTGAGGGCTGTGACTCGCTCCCACACATTTTCGACAGAATGATTGATGACAGCATCGGCCCCTAACATTGTCGCCTTTTCCTTTTTGTCTTCCGCTCCCACAGTGCTGAGCACTCGTGCGCCCAACAAATTCGCCATTTGAATGGCCATACTCCCGACCCCGCTCCCCGCGCCCATGACCAGGACGGTTTCACCAGGCTGAACGTCGGCTAAGGTCTTCACCATATGCCAGGCAGTAACAGAAACTAAAGGGAAGGCCGCAGCCTGTTCAAACGTAAGATTCGCCGGCAACGGCAGGACATTCCCAGCCGGCACAGCTACGTACTCAGCATACCCGCCATGTCGTTGCGCCCCAAGAATGTGAAAGTGCGCACAGCGGTTTTCTTTTCCAATCAAACATTCATCACAATTCCCGCAACTGATCCCCGGCATCACAAAGACGGATTGGCCAGGCACCAGATGACCCGAGTAGGCAGACCCAACGGTATCGATCACCCCACTGACGTCGCAGCCAGAAATATGTGGGAGAGAAATTGTATAGCTGGGAATGCCTTGTCGAATCCAAATATCTAGATGATTGAGAGCACAGGCTTTGACCCGAACCAACATCTCATCT
The DNA here is from genome assembly GCA_022561525.1 of Nitrospinota bacterium. Taxonomy (GTDB): domain Bacteria; phylum Nitrospirota; class Nitrospiria; order Nitrospirales; family UBA8639; genus Nitronereus. The sequence goes on along the minus strand of JADFRB010000308.1, from coordinate 2,576 downwards.
GGCCCAATTTGAGGAATGGCGACATCTTCGTAGATCAATTTCTCAGGGCCACCATGTTTATGAAAGGTCACAGCCTTCATGATCGTTGGCATGGCCTTCTCCCATATCAGAGGGGTTTTTGAGGTACATCCCTGGGGGATGTTCAAAACCTGTCCTGAGCTTGATCAAAGGAAGGTGCGCTCAGCAAGGCCGCAGGGGCTCCCGGCCTTCGTAGCCAAAGCCCACTTCGGCGAAGGAGGCTCGGCGGAGGCTGGGAATGCCGCTGGCTTGTCTGCCGTAGCTTTGGCCAAGGCTGACGCCATTTTTCAATACTCCCTAAAAAAGAAGCTTTCCTTCGGCCACCATGACGGTCTGCCCTCCCACTTTAATTTCTTGAATCATGTCATCGTCTGAGAAGACGTGAACAAGAATCCGGGAAGGCCGATCGATTTCATACCCTTGCTCCATAATAATTTCAGTGGTCGGACCCACATCCACCACACCATTCTTGACAAGATAGGCCCCAAGGGCACCGCTCGCGCTTCCCGTCGCCGGATCTTCAACAATTCCAATCGGTGCGGCAAACATCCGCGTATGTACGCTGGCCCAATCTTCCACCGTCAGGGAGGTAAACACCATAATTCCATTCACCCCAAGACGGGCACAGACCGTCTTGGTTCCAGACAGGTCAACCTGAATCGACATCACAGCCGTGAGCGTTCGAACAGGTACTATGACCACGGGCAAACCTGTTGAGACGATTTCAATGGGACGTCGCGTATCTACAATATTCGCCTTATTCAACCCTAGCGCTTGGCTAATTTCATATAGATCTTGAAGCGCATCAACCGTTCCTAAAAATTGCGGAACTGGCTGGGACATGCTCACATGTTCCACCTTCCCTTTCAAGACAGACAATTCGACGGGAAACACGCCAATATTGCATTCAAACATGAAGCGCGTGACTGGCTCCTGCAAGGGGAATTTTTTCAATACACTCAGAATATAAAAGGTGCCAATGACGGGATGCCCTGCAAAGGGAATTTCCTGTGTGGGTGTGAATATTCGTAATTTGGCGATGGCAGCCGGGTCGGTCGGCGGGACTACAAAAACAGTCTCTGATAGATTCATTTCCCTGGCAATTTGCTGAAACTCATGATCAGACAGGTCTTCAGCATCGGGAATGACGGCAACGGGATTACCCCCAAAGGGGCGATCGGTAAACACGTCGGCCTTATAAAATTGTAGGCGCCGTGTCGGGGTAGACATAGATTCGAAAATTTATTTAGGAGGTGGGTGTACCGACAATGAACCTTCAGAACGGTTGAGGCTTAAGCTAGTTAAACACGTTAGGCACTTAAAGGCAAGGCTTCATAATTAGATGCTAAGGGGTTCCGCACGTAATTTTCGACAAAATTCTTCAGTGTGCCATTTCGATACAGTCTTGTGTTCGCAAATTTCGTATCGATCTTATGGAGCACCTTTACCTTGACGCCTGTTTTTTGGATGAACTCCTCCAAGGTCACACCCATAATATCCATATTGGATCCGCGACCAGATTGCATGACACTTTTGGGAATGTGGATACGCTTTTCATTCGTCAAACATTTCCGAATATCATCAAAGGTCAGGAGAACCGTACAATCGGAATCACCACCGAGCATCGCATTGGGCACATGAAGAAACCGCGCTCGTTTCTTTCGATACATATTCAAGATCTTATACACACTTCCAGCCATCACGACCGTATCTTTTTTCTCTAATTCCAAGGCATCGAACGCACTCATGATTCGCTTTCGATTAAGAAAGGCTGTTACATATCCTTCCGTGTGAATCGTGGTCAAGTTTGGGTATCCTGCATCATAAATTCGCTCAGCCTCAATGGGAAGAAACTTCCGACCTTGCCGCATGAGGTTCGTCGTATCATCTTTGAGGCCACGAACGGGGGTAAGGCAGCCCATCCACAACACACAGGTTTGATTGATTTTCGCAATCGTTTCCGCATCCTTGGACATGGTGTCGTGATCAAATGAATAAAAATTCGCCGATGACACCGCTGGCCCATCGACGACTTTCATGAGGTGCTTTACGGATGGCGCATGCGGCATGAGTTTTTCACGGTACTTGCTAAGCGTAATGACCGACAACTCAAAGTTAATCCGTCCAGGATATTGAGCCACGAGTTGATGAATTTTGGGAACGTGGACAAACCCGACTGTAAAAAATTGAATGCTTTTATCGGTATATTTGAGAAAGTCCTCGACCCACTCCATACATTTGGGATGGAGAAACAAATCCGTCCACTCCATATATTCATTGCCACCCAAGCACCAAAACTGCATGGGATCAGTTGGCTTTGCATTAATGTAATTGAGGATGAACTCCCAATCGTCCTGCGTGGTTTTTGGTGGGTCTTGGGTTTCACGGTAGGAATGATCCAGCTCATAACAAAATTCGCATTCCACAGGACACTTCTTCCCCAAGCTCAGCGGGATTTTTCCTGCATCCATCTCACGCGTCAGGACTTCTCGATACCCTTTACCTTGAAGAACAAGGGTTGCTTCTAAGACTGGAAGTTCACGCCCCATACGACATTA
>JADFRB010000005.1 GCA_022561525.1 Nitrospinota bacterium | reverse complement strand
CCGCGCTTGCGATAAGCGCCGCGACCAGACGTTCGTTCTGGATCGATAGCTCAAAGCTGGCGTCGTCACCCACGTACACGACTGCGGGCAGGATGATCGCCAGGAGCACGGCGGGCATGACGTACTGGAGCGCGTCCCGAACGGCTGTAGGCAGTCGCTGGTGGCTCACGAAGACCAGCATCGAGAGCCGGATCGCGTAGGTACCCGCGCCCATCAGTCCGACGGCCAGCCACAGGTTCATGTCGCTGCCACCTCTTTCTCAAGTAGCCGCGCCACGAACATTCCGCCCACCAGCCCGCCGCCGATCGCCGTGATCAACTCCGTCCCGTACGGCCAATCGAAGCCGGCGACGGCGATCACGCCCGCGACGACTGCCGCAGCGAACGCCGGCCTGGTCGTCAGCACAGGCGTCAGCAGCGCGATAAACGTCAGCGGCAGCGCGAAGTCGAGCGACCAGCTCTCCGGCACCGCCGCGCCCAACACGATGCCGATCGCCGTCGTCGCCTGCCACGTCGCCCAGAGCGCGAAGCCCGCCCCGAAGAAGAACCAGTGCTTGCGCGCCGACTCGTCGTCCCGGCCGTAGCGCTGCATGCCGACGGCGTACGCCTCGTCGGTGAGCAGGTACGCCAGCAGCCAGCGCCAGCGCGCAGCGAGATGGTCGACGTGCGGCGCGACCGATGCGCTGTACAGCATGTGGCGCAGGTTCACCAGCAGCACCGCCAGCACGATCATGCCGCCCGGCACCCCGCTCGCGATCAGCTGCACCGCCACGAACCCTTCTGCGATAAGGACCAATGACCGACTCAGTCCGGTTGACTCACAGCGATTGAGTCTTGATCTGCCGAATGTTGTCTCGGCGATTCGCTTTCAAGTATTGCCTGTCGATCATCTGCTACTGAAACGAATTCGGATTGGTCAACATCCCAAGAAATTACGGGTTGTGTTTGATCTTAACCATCCGCTCGACAAGGGGCTCCGATATGCGATTAAGGCCATGGGGGATCAATTAACTGTGCGTTTATCCTTGCCTGCACGGAAGGTCCATGAATGATGGTGGGCTTGGGTGTGATGGGCAGTGCCGTCTTTCAAACGATTATCGAGGACATGCCTTCTTCGATTTAATTTTCATCCAAGAAAATTTTAATCAATTCACGTTTTATGAAAGACCGTGGTGTTTGTTCGTTTCGTTAACATAAGGTGTCGATATGTTGCGCTATTTAAACGCAGGTGAGTCTCATGGACAACTCCTCATGGCGGTGCTTGAAGGTGTTCCGGCCGGGTTGCCCTTAACCGCGGAAGAGGTGAATCACGATCTCGCGAGGCGGCAAGGGGGGTATGGTCGTGGAGGGCGAATGCGTATTGAGAAGGATCAAATTGAATTCTCCTGTGGAGTGCGTAATGGCAAGACCCTTGGCAACCCTCTTGGGCTCATCGTTCGCAACAAAGATTGGGAAAATTGGAAAGACATTATGGCCGTTGAACCAGGGCCTCCCTCGACGGAACGCGTCGTGACTCGGCCCCGTCCCGGTCATGCCGATCTCGTCGGAGCGATTAAGTATGGGCATCGTGATATTCGGAATGTGTTGGAAAAAGCCAGTGCTCGCGAGACCGCCATTCGAGTTGCGGTTGGCGCAGTGGGGAAAGCCTTGTTGGCTCAATTTGGTATGCAGGTCGTCAGTTATACCATGGAAATTGGAAGGGTCGTGGCTCCAGCCCCTAATGATCCGTTACTGGCCTTTGCCAAGGCCGAAGAATCACAAGTGCGGTGCTGGGATCAAGCGGCGGGAGAAAAAATGATCGAAGAAATTCGATTGGCCAAACATAAAGGCGATTCCCTTGGTGGGGTGTTTGAAGTGGTCGTGCTCAATCCGCCAATCGGGTTGGGCAGCTACACCCAATGGGACCGTCGATTGAGTGCCAGACTGGCTATGGCGGCGATGAGCATTCAAGCCATGAAGGGGGTAGAAATCGGCATGGGTTTTGAATCAGCTCGCCGATTTGGTTCGGAAGTCCATGACGACATCTATCCAAACGAGTCTCGCACGGGCTTTCTGCGAAAGACCAACAATGCGGGTGGGTTAGAGGGCGGGATTACCAATGGACAACCGATTGTCCTTCGTGTTGCCATGAAACCGATTGCGACACTCTACAAACCGAAACACAGCGTGGACATTCTCACGAAAGAACCTTTCGAAGCCACGGTTGAACGATCCGATATTTGCACCGTCCCGGCAGCCGGTGTCGTAGGTGAAGCCGTCATTGCGTACGAGATAGCCAATGCCATGATGGAAAAATTCGGTGGTGACAGTCTTGAAGAGATGAAGCGAAATTTTGATGCCTATCAGGATTATGTGAAATCGTTTTAGGGAATGTCCCAAAAGGCCACCAGCGGCGTTCTCGAGACTTTGTCGTGCTCACGTACTGCCGTACGCTCCGCGCGCCAAAGTCCCTGCGGCCTTGCTGGAGGCCTTCCTTCGGCACAGCTCAGGACAGGTTTTGAACAGCCTCGTTCCTTGGGTAGTGGATAGAAAAATAAGCGTACAGATTCGTGTCTCAACCTCATACCCACAATCATGAACGCGTTCGGGTCCGGCTCGGGAAGCGGAGTTATGACATTGTCATTCATCCTGGCGGCCTTAAACAATTGGGCCAGTATCTGCAAGATCTTGGATATGCTGGGAAAGTCGGCATTATCACCAATTCGATTGTGCAGAGCCTGTATGGCCGGACTGTTTCGCAGTCTTTGAAGCGGGCAGGGTATCAATGCCACGTGATCTGCATTCCGGACGGCGAGCGTGCTAAGACTCTTCGCTGGGTCTCGCACATCCTTGACCAATTGATGGCTCAACGCTTCGAACGGCAGTCGATACTGGTGGCATTGGGGGGCGGGGTGATCGGAGATATCACGGGGTTTGTGGCCTCGGTGTATCTACGAGGCATTCCGTTTGTGCAGGTGGCGACGACGTTAGTGGCTCAGGTGGATTCCAGTGTTGGTGGAAAAACCGGGGTCAATCATCCCCTGGGAAAAAATATGATTGGCGCGTTTTACCAGCCTTCGTTGGTTCTTCTGGATACACAGACCTTACACACTCTGCCTAAACGAGAGTGGATAGCAGGACTCGCCGAAGTGGTGAAATATGGCATGATTGCCGACCGAAAGTTTTTTGCTTTTCTCGAAAGTCGAATCGATGATCTTGTCAAGATGGAAGATACCGTGTTGCACCACGTGGTGAAGCGCTGCTGTGAAATCAAGGCGTCGGTGGTGGCTAAGGATGAGAGAGAATCAGGCTTGCGGCGAATTTTGAATTACGGTCATACCATTGGGCATGCCTTGGAATCGTTAGGAAAGTACAAGACGTATATCCATGGTGAGGCTGTAGGGATCGGGATGGTGCATGAAGCTGACCTTGCGCATTCCCTAGGGTTGTGTTCAGAACAGGTGGTCATTCGGCAACGTGATCTCGTGAGACGGGCAGGGCTTCCATCGGGTTTGCCAAAATTGAATTTCCGTGATTTATGGGGTGCCATGCTCCATGATAAAAAAGTCGCTCACGGTCGGATCCACTGCGTCCTCCCCAAAGCGGTGGGAACCGTGACTGTGGATCCCTTAGACCAAAAATCCGTGAAGTCTTGGTTCGGCCAACTTGAAAAGAGCCGGGCATGAAAGCGAGTTGTGTGTCAAAAATTACAACCCTTTCCACTGTGGCACGTAGGGCTGCATGAGTGTAACCAAATCCAAACCACGTCGACCCTCAAAAGATGTCACAGTGGTTCTTCGCGAACGCACTCGCGAGGTGGAAGTGTTATATCGGATCAGCGAGTCCATTAGCAGCACGTTAGATTTACAATCCGTGCTCAAACATATCGTCGAAGTCGTCGTGGAGGTAACCAAAGCCGACTCGTGTTTGCTGTATTTAGTATCCACGAATCATGATGAACTGATCTTGAGGGCCTCGAAGAACCCGCATCCTAAATTGATCGGACGAACATCTCTGGGGCTTGGGGAAGGAATTACGGGATGGGTGGCTCGAGAGAAAATTCGTGTCGTGATTCCTCGTAATGCCAGTGATGATCCCCGATTCAGATTTTTCCACAATTTACCTGAAGATCGCTATCAAGCGTTTGTGTCGCTTCCCATTGTCACGAAAGGCCATGTGGTGGGCGTGATTAATATTCAACACAAACGAACCAAACGGTATCACGACGCGGAGCTGGCGTTGTTATCAACCATTGCCAACCAGGTGGGTGGGGCGATTGAGAATGCTCGGTTGTATGAAGAAATGCGTCGACAAGCCCTCCAATTGGATACCCTGTCTCAAGTATCTGAAACCGTGTCATCCAATCGACTCATCGATGATGTGCTGGAATTAATCGTGACCATGACGGCGGAAATGATGAAGTCAAAAATTTGTTCGCTCATGTTGGTGGATGAGCCCAGCGGCGAACTGTGCATTGCGGCGACGCAAAGCCTCAGTGAGGCCTATCGACGAAAGCCGTCGTTAAAGATTGGGCAAAGTGTCAGTGGTCGAGCCGTGAAGGAGCAGCGTCCGATTTATGTCCCGGACGTAAGGAAGGAAGACGATTTTCATTATCGGGATTTGGCCAAACGAGAAGGCCTGTGTTCGCTGTTGTCTGTTCCCATGATGAGCAAGGACCAAGTTATTGGTGTGCTTAATGTCTATACCTCAACGGTTCATAGTTTTAAAGCTGAAGAGGTTAAGATTATTCAGGCCATTGCCAATCAAGCGGCGGTGGCGATTGAGCATACGCGGCTTGTGGATAAATCTTTTGAGATGCAAGAAGCGTTGGCGGTCCGTAAGTTAGTGGAGCGGGCCAAGGGGCACCTCATGCAGTCACGGAAGATGTCTGAAGGCCAAGCGTTTCGCCTGATTCAACGTCAAAGCATGAATATGCGGAAATCCATGCGGGAGATTGCCGAAGCCATTATTCTCGCTGGGGAATTAGAAGAACAGGTTCCTAGTAGCCTGTCCTAGATTAGCGATCGTCATGAGGATGTGCTGGTTTGAGTCAGATGTTTCGATCGTTTGAGGCTAATAGTGGGACTATTCAACGAAAACGGGGAAGGTTGAAAAAGGCCGTCCAGCAAGGCCGCAGGGCTTTTGGCGCGCGGAGCGTACACGCAGTACGTGAGCACGCCAAAAGCCCGAGAACGCAGCTGGCGGTCTTTTTCAACCTTCCCCGAAAAGGATCGGAAGATCTGGCCAAATTCTGCACACCCGCAGTCGATCGGTCTAATCTTGGACAGGCTCCTACCCTTCATGATGAGGTGATTGATCATGCCCTATACACCATCCCTTGAAAAAGTGAGAACAAAAATGGACGGGGTGCTTGAACACCTGAAAAAAGAGTTAACTGGTCTTCGTGGCGGCCGAGCGTCGCTTTCGATGTTGGATCACATCAAAGTGGACTACTATGGAACCCCCACCCCTCTCAAGCAAGTGGGCAACCTCGCGATGCCGGATGGACGCATGATCACGATTCAACCGTGGGACACGTCGATTATTAAGGAGATTGAAAAAGCCATTGTCACCTCCGACCTGGGCATCACCCCCTCCAATGACGGAAAACTGATTCGCCTGCCGATCCCACCCTTGAGCGAAGAGCGGCGAAAAGATCTTGTTAAAGTCAGTAAGAAATACGGGGAAGACACCAAGATTCATATTCGTGGCATTCGACGAGAAGGGAATGAGGAGCTCAAAAAACTCCAAAAAAATTCGACCATCACCGAAGATGATTGGCGCCGTGGTGAGAACGAGATTCAGAAGGTCACGGACGCCGACACCAAAAAGGTTGACGAATTATTGAAGAAAAAGGAGGAAGAGATACTCGAAATTTAAAATGGTATGTCACTACTCAGGGTGCCTCAATTTTGGCTCAGGACAAGGCGCGAGGAGCGGAAAACCGAAGTGTATTTGGTAAATACGTGAGGATTTGAGCACCACAGCAACACCGGCCTGTGGCAAAAGGGAGATGACCTGAGTAGTGACAATGGTATTATGACAACTTTTCTATCTCCCGCAACCTCATCGCTTTCCTCTTACCTCTCCCCCACAATTGCAACGATCAAACTTCCCGTCTTAGCTCACAACCTTGTCGAATTGCGGCGATTCCTTGCTCCAGGCTGTGAAATTTTAGCCATTGTCAAAGCCGATGGATACGGGCATGGCAGCATAGTCATTGCCGAGACGTTAGCTCACTTGGGCATCTCCAAATTTGGGGTGGCCACAATTCAGGAAGGGGCGACCTTACGCGAAGCAGGATTGACGGGAACCATCATCGTCCTAGGAGGCATATTTTCCAGGCAACTTCAAGACCTTCTTCACTATCAACTCACGCCAGTTATTTCCGACACCGACCTCGCTCAACAACTTGGAAAGGCGCTCTCAACAGACCAGACTCCCTTTCCAGTCCACGTGAAAGTCGATACGGGAATGAGCAGGCTCGGTCTCAAACCTGAGGCGGTCCTCAACCTCCTCGACTCTCCCCTCTTTCGAGGGCCGTTGGTGATTGAGAGCCTCATGACGCATTTGGCCGATGCCGACAATCCCGATCCTACCTTCACATTGCAACAATTTAGCCAGTTTCAAGCAATGGCCGAGCAACTCCGGCTCAAGGGAATCACCATCCCATGTCTGCATGTGGCCAATACGGCAGGCATGGTTTTGCACCCTCAATCGCACCTAGATATGGTCAGACCCGGACTCTTGCTGTATGGCTATCTACCACCCCAGCACATCACTCCCATACCATTAGCCCTGAAACCCGTGCTCAGCCTTTCCACGCAAATCGTGCAAACCAGAACCATCGCAGCCGGGGAATCCCTCAGCTACAGCGGAGCCTATCGGACAACTCGACCTTCCCGCATTGGTATCCTTCCTATTGGCTATACTCACGGCTATAACCGATTACTCTCCAACGGAGGCGAAGTGCTCGTTGAAAACACACGTGTCCCCATTGTGGGAACAATTTGTATGGATATGACGCTGATCGATATCACTGATGTGCCCGAGGCTCGAGTCGAAAGTAATGTGGTCTTGTTGGGCAGTCAAGGAACAGAAACGATTTCAGCGATAGATATCGCGAATTGGCAGGAATCGATTCCGTATGAAGTCTTGTGCAATATCGGCCCAAGAGTCAATCGGGTGTATGAACCGCTGACGTAATGCGTAATCGGTTATGTGTAAGGGACAACCCATTTTTCATTTTTTACGCATTACGCTTCACGGTATACGCATGACGGCTTTACGTCTTCAGCTTTCGCTTGAGGCGTTTTTCGACACTGGCGACCTTGCCACTCAATCGACCGTTTTTTCCTTTTCGAAAATCAACTTTCATCGTGCATGAAATCCGATTGCAATCTTTTCTCATCCGCTCATAACATTGGCGAACCACATCCATCACGTCATCCCACTCGCCTTCAAGTACCGTTCCCATGGGATTGAGGCGATACTCCACCCCACTCTGATCGACAATCTCCAATGAGCGAGAAACATACTTCCCCACACTTTCGCCTTTCCCTAACGGAGACATGCTGAATTCTAGCAACACCATAGATTTACCACCCTTGTTCGATGAAGGAGCCGCTCAGGCATCAAATTCAAAATACGAATGTCGAATTTCGAAACAAATTCAAATGACCAAATTTCAAATGACTTAAACGCCGGAGACCGCCAGAACGAGCTTGAACCTAGAAACGGCAGTTGGGCGCAAAAAAGACGCGTAAGATATTGGTGTGCATCGTGAAACAGAAAAAGTCGTGGTCACCTTGGTGGTGATGAGACATTTTTCTCTTTTGCGAGGTGCGCCAAGAGCTTGTGGGGACTTTTGTGATCCAACTGTGGTTTCTAGGTTCGAGGTTTACAAGAAGGTTTACCGCTATGTCAGATGCCGTTTCGTTTCCACAAATTAATCAAATATTGGAATTGACCGATGATTTGGAAATCAATCGCGAATGGGTGGAAATTCCCTTAGGCGCTGAATCTCCAGGCGTGGTCCGTAAATTGGAAAACGGTAAGTTGGAAATTATTGTGGATGCTGGCGTGCCGTTTGAAGAGTGGTTGGGTTCGTTAGAGGCAAAGATTCGGAATGTGTTTGAGGTCGATGCATAACCCTAGGTGACGTTGAGATTATGGGAACACGAGATCGCGATTGGCCTGGCTATACCATGTGGTTCTGTTGTCCTGATTGCGGGAGGCTGTGGACGTATCAAGCTTCAGATGTGGTGGCGTTAGATCTCAAGGGTGCGTTGGGTCCCGCCCGAGTCAGCGAGGCGATTCCCAGTCAGATGTGTTCGATTTGCGAGGGGACGCAGAGTGCCCCAATCGCGGAGATTTAGTGAATAATTGGGGCGTTTGTCAGCTCATGTATGTTACAAAATGCGTTTACATATCCGATGGCCCTAAGTCTCTTGTCATTTCGACCCTTGGGAGAAATCTCGCCCTTCTGCTGAATTAGATTTCTCCCAGGGGTCGAAATGACAAAAAGGGAAATCCTTTTTCTCATTCCCATTGATGGTGTTGAGGGGCTCTATAAGATTTAGAGTAAAATGTTACCCTTGGTCATCCCAAGCTGACACCCTTTCCTTTCATATCTGTTTCACCTTTCGTTACCGTTGTCTTTTCGATCGTCCAATCCTCGGGTGTGATGGTAACGGTGTGCCCCTTGAGGGTGTGAAAATTTCCCTTTGAGATCACGACCTTGTTTTCGGATTCAACTGCTATATTCAGCACCTCCGTGCCCGACTCCGGGTGGGTAATGACAATGCTCGTCGGGCTCTTCGATAGAGAGTAGGCGCTCCCTTCGTTGACGGTAAAGTTGCTGCTCATCAGCTTTCCAGGAATTTTTCCGACGGCATTGAAAATGGCAAAATTCAATTGTGGCGGGGCCCCGGCTCCGCGCAGTGTAATTTCAATTTGTAGCGCTCCTTCGATTTCAATCGTGCCGTCTGTATTGCGATACACATGTTGACCAATTTGAATGTCCATCTTTTCCTTTACCCCTTGTTATGAATCAGGTTTGCGAATGCGATCTAGGATAAGGGCTATGCATCCCCCCAAGAGCCCACCTCCAAAAATGGGAGTAAGTAATTCCATGAGTTTCACTTCCCACAGAGGTTCTCCCGCCAGCATGATGTCTCGAATGCCGCCTTGGAGCAGAATAATCGCTGTGGCCATGAGCACCCCGACCAGAAACCACCAGGTGAAGATTTTCAGTGAATTCATGATACAGAGCCTTTAATCGGTAGCAGTCCTCTTTGACCCTAGAAACGGCAGTTGGATCACAAAAGTCCGCGTAAGCTCTTAGGACCTGCGAGAAAATAACTTGATCAATCTCGCATCCAATCTTCAGGCCATCTTTGAACGGGCCTCAATCGAAAAACCCTCACCATAGCTGTGCGATGCCTCGAGTGTTTCTCAATCGTTCCGTCCAAATCCGACCCAAATCTTGGGGCGATATTGTCCAAGTTCTTTTCTCTCAGGTCCTTATCTGATCCTGATGTCGTTGAACCTCAAACATGAAAAAATCCTTCAGGCCCTCGCGCGTGCGCATGGTATCGAGTTGAGGTATCGTGATGGGACGGGCATGGTTCGAAGGGTTTCGACTTCGACCGTTTATGCTCTGTTGCAGGCGATGGGAGTGGACGTGGCCACGTACGAAGAGGCGCATCAATCTTTGAAGGCCGTTCGCCTTCAGCATTGGACGAGGGTGCTCGACGAGGTGTTTGTGTTCTGGCAAGGGAACGCTTCCTCACTGTGGCAATTAACGATTCCCATGGCCGCCACTTTGCTTCCTCAACTGGCAGTGACTTGGCGGTTGGAAAATGAGCGCGGGCATCAGGTCGGCGATCAGGGTTCCGGAGAACGCCTTTCGCTGATTGCCTCACGAACGATTAATGGAACAGCGTGCTGTCGGTTGGGCGTGCCGTTTCCCGAAAACCTGCCTCTTGGCTATTATCGTTTAACGGTCACGGCATCGTGGCCCTCTCAGACCGTCTCTGGAGAGGCGTTGGTCATTGTCGCACCCAAGCAGTGTTACCTGCCGGACCAGCCCAATCGGGCTTGGGGGGTGACGGTTCAATTGTATGGGTTGTTGAGCGCTCGAAACTGGGGTATTGGAGATTTTAAAGATCTTTCAATGTTGGCCACGTGGGCAGGTAGCCGCCTTGGTGCTTCGACGATTGGCATCAATCCACTGCATGCCCTGTCAGCCAAATCGATCAGCCCGTATTCTCCGTCGAGCCGGTTATTCTTTAACACTTTGTATCTGGATGTTGAGGCGATTCCGGAATTTCAGGACGCCCCCGCTTTACAAGAGCAGGTCAAAAACGAGGCCTTTCAAGATCGCTTGAAAGTGCTAAGGGACCGTCGAACGGTGGATTATGATGAAGTCCGTGCGGTGAAATTTCCTCTCTTGGAATCCTTGTATGCGGTGTTTTGCCAACACCATGTGGCCACGGGATCCGAACGGGCGCACGCGTTTGATCAATATGTTCAACAGCAAGGAACAGTGTTGCGCCGGTTCGCCGTATTTCATGTTTTACAGGAACGGTATCGCCATGCGTCGTGGCAGCAATGGCCCGTCGAATATCAGGATTCAACGTCGGTTGCTGTTGAGGATTTTGCCAATCAGCATCTGGAACGGCTGCGGTTTTATCAATATTTGCAATGGCAGTGCGCGGATCAACTCGGTGAGTTAAACGCCACCGCAAAACAGGCGGGATTGTCTTTAGGGTTGTATCACGACCTGGCGGTTGGAATCGTGGCCGATGGGGCTGATGCCTGGATTTTTCAAGATCAGCTTGCGCGGGGGGTCTCGATTGGGGCCCCTCCGGATCTGTTTAATTTGTCGGGTCAAAATTGGAACTTACAACCACCGATCCCGTCTCGACTCCGATCGCAGGCGTATCATTTTCTCAGGGAAACTTTTCGTCACAACATGCAGTATGGTGGCATGTTACGAATTGATCATGCGCTGGGTCTCTTTCGGTTATATTGGATTCCCGAGGGGATGTCGGCTAGTGAGGGCGCCTATGTTCGGTATCCGACTGACGAGTTGTTGGCAGTTCTTGCCTTGGAAAGCGTCCGGCATCAGGTGATGGTCGTTGGAGAAGATTTAGGAACGGTGACCCCTGGGATTCGACGAAAATTTGCTCGGGCAGGCTTATTGTCCTATCGTTTATTAATGTTTGAAAAACATTCTGGCAGAGGATATCGAACCCCAAAAACGTTTCCGGAACAAGCGTTAGCTTCGGTCAATACGCATGACCTTCCCACCCTACGCGGATTTTGGGTCGGGCGAGATATTGAGACGAAGGAGCAAATTGGGTTATACCCTTCTGCATCGCATATGGACCAGGATCGAGTCACTCGCACCCAGGATCGGCAAGCCTTACTGCGGGCTTTGGGGAGGGAACGGCTGTTGCCAACGGGCACGCCATCTCAAGCGGAAGAATTGCCTCAATGGTCGGATGATTTGTGCCGGGCGATCTATGCGTATGTAGCCCGGACCCCTTGCCGGGTGATGGCGACCTCTCTTGAGGATTTATTGGGGGAGGTGGATACGCCCAATGTGCCCGGTGCGCCGGAGGGTTCGTATCCTGTGTGGCAACGAAAGTTGAGCCGACCATTTGAAGAATGGCAACACGATCCGAATCTTCTCGATTTTGCAGCCGCCGTGCATCGCGAGCGTGCGGCCTCTTCGGTGTAATTTTCTAACCCGTCGACGACTTCCACCCTGACAAAGAAGGGCATTCCTCATGGACCCAGAGTCGCGTCTTGTGATCCTGACAGATTTAGGTGGCTCGTTGCTCGATGCCGATACACATGAGTATGGTGCTGCGCGATCGGCACTGGATAGTTTGCATCGTCGAGGTATCCCAGTGATGTTCTCGACGAGCAAGACTGTTGCCGAAGTGGAACCCCTGCGTCAGGAAATGGAGAATGTCGATCCGTTCATGGTGGAAAATGGCGGAGCGGTATATGTTCCCGAGGGATATTTCCCCGAGGTTCCGGAGCACAGTGTACAGCGAGATGGCTATCATGTCATTGAGCTTGGGATATCGTATCCGACCCTTCGTGAAGGGTTGCGGACGATTGAGCAAAAACTTGGCATTCGGTTGAAGGGCTTCGGCGATATGAGTTTGGATGAAGTGGTCGCGACCACGGGGCTATCCCCCATTCAAGCCATGGCTGCACAGAAACGGGAGTATGATGAACCGTTTCTCGTCAACGACCCGTCGAAGATGTTTGAGATACGGCATGAAGCAGGGCAGTTGGGATTCCTGGTGGCCTTGGATGGACGCTTTGCTCACCTTGTGGGTGGCACCCATAAAGGATCAGCTTGTCGCATCCTTTTGGACTTATGCCGGAAGCATTGGGGAACCATCCGGACTGCGGCGATCGGATCCAGCTTAAATGACATTCCCATGTTGGAACAGGTGGACTATCCCTTTTTGGTCGAACAGCGAGGGGGCGGATACCAAAGTGGGATTGCGTTTAAACAGCTTATTCGGGTGGAAGGGATTGGTCCGGTGGGTTGGGCAAAATGTATTCAACAATTAGGCGAAGCCTAAGGGCTCGCGCAAGAATAACTTCCCCTGTTTGGGTGCTGAGACACCTGTTTGGCAAGGCGCGAGGACTGCGCATACTCCTCGTATGGAAAGGACGAGCAACGCTGCCAGACTGGATGGATCGACGCCCAAACAGGGGAAGTTATTTTTGTGCGAGCCCTTAGTGTACACCAAAATGATTGCAGATCTCTGCCATTGTGTAAGGACCTGATGATACGCTGAGGCCACCGCCTTATTTCTACTCCGAGAGCCTTGTTGTTATTGGTTGGGCCAGAAGGCGATGGATCGCCTCTGGGTTTTCCAGACAATCCCAAAAAGTTGTCAAAAAGGGGTCAATCTTATTTACTAAATAATTGATTTACTCTTTTCTCTCTCCATGTTGAGGCCGGTCCGGATTCAATATGCAATGCCTGTAATCATGTTATAAACCGGACTTGGCGTCAGGCTCGCTTTATTAGTTTATTGGTACTGGCCGTGGCATGCTTCGTCATCCACGGTCAGGCGACCCCAGAGTCAACATCAAAACTCGAAGGGGAAAGGGAAGAGATATCAAGTCAAACAAATTCTCTTGGTTTAGAGTATGAAAGTAAGAAGCAATGACTATTTTACCTACCGGGTTAACTGGTCGGAGTCCCTCTGGAAATTCATCGACGTTTGGTTGTGGAAGCTGCAGAGTCTGGGGTGAGCCTGTATCGCTTGGCTGGTGCAAAACTTTCTCACTGAAAAGATTGGAATCGAATAATAAATGCGCGGTTGCCTCGAGAAGCTTTATTCATGGGGTTTCTTTCCATGAAGGGCGCGGAATATGCGGAGTTGGCCGTAATCATAGAGGTCACCGAGAAGTTCTTTGGCGCCGGTTAAATTTCCAAACCCGGTTTGGGCAAAGGCCGCGGCGATTTGAGCGTGTTGGTCAGGGGGTAACAGTCGATTGATGTCCACTGGTTCACCGGCTTGGATGGCTTGTTCTAGGTGCCCATAGATGGTGCTGTTCACCAATCCACGTTGGTTGGCGATCTGCACAACGGAATCCCCCAATCGAAAACAGCGCAATGTTTCCTGAACGGTATTGCCCAGTTGCTTCTTCCTAGAGGATAACAGTGGGGGCGGAGGGGGAGACGGCTCTTTTGGAAAATTCTGGCTCGGGTGAGTCTCCATATGATCCGCAATAGCTGATAGAAACACCGTGCCGAACTCCTGCAATTTTTGCTTTCCCACGCCGCTAATCTGAAGGAATTCCCGTTCATTGGTCGGGTACTCTCGTGCCATCTGGCGCAGGGCTACGTCCGAGAATACGACGTAAGCCGGGACGTCACGCTCATCGGCTAAGGTTTTTCGTAGTTGGCGCAAGTGATTGAAAAGTGCCTCGTCATGAGCCAAATTACCGGCAGGTGACTTCTTCCGCTCTGGTGCGCTCATGGGCTTCGTCAAAATGATTGGTGGGCGCTCTCGAAGGAAGCCCCGGCCTTGGGCCGTCAGCTCCAAGATGGTAAAGGGCTCAGTCGTTTGTTGGAGGTATCCAAGCCGGATGAGTTCCCGACTGATGGCTGCCCATTCGGGTCTGGTGTGAATATTCTTCCCGCTTCCATACGCATTCAGCCGCTCATGGCCCCATCGCCGAACTTTCTCAGTATTTGCTCCGGTCAGGACCTCAATCACATGATTGAGGCCTACACCAAAACCACTTTTCCCCCGTATCTGGCCGACGCAAGACAGAATGGTGCAGGCGTCTTCTGTCCCATCAAAAACATCCCTGGGCGATAGGCAGTTGTCGCAGGCTTGGCATTTTTCGGAGTCAAAATTCTCACCAAAATACTGTAACAATTTGGCACGTCGACAGGTTGGGCACTCGGCATACTGCACCATTTGCTGCAGTTGTGTGCGAGCAATCTGCTGTTCTTGAATGTCCGGCTTCTCATTGATGAAGCGGTACTGCTTCACCGTATCCCCGGCGCTGAAGAGCAGCAGGCATTCGCTTGGCAAGCCATCGCGTCCGGCACGGCCAGTTTCCTGATAATAGCTTTCAAGGTTTTTGGGAAGGTCATAATGGATGATAAATCGCACGTTGGGTTTATCGATTCCCATCCCGAATGCAATCGTCGCGCAGATTACTTGAACCTCATCTCGCAGGAACAACTCTTGATGGTGTGTGCGCTCTTTCCCTGTCAGCCCCGCATGATAGGGCTGAGCCTTTATGCCTTGTGCTTGTAATCGTTCCGCCACACTTTCAGCTGTCTTTCGGCTCTGGCAATACACAATTCCGCTTTCCTGTGATTGGGTCCTCAGAACAGCCAGGACTTGTTCGAAGGGATTAGCTTTGGCCAGTACCCGGTAGGTGAGATTCGGCCGATTGAAACTGGCCAGGTAACGCCCAGGGTTTCGAAGTCGCAGGATGGTGCAGATGTCGTCTCGTACCCGTTCCGTTGCGGTTGCTGTGAGCGCCATGATCGGTAAGGAAGGAAACCGTTCTCGCAGCTCCACGAGCCTGCGATATTCCGGCCGGAAATCATGACCCCATTCACTGATGCAATGGGCTTCGTCAATGGCGAGAAGATTGACCTGCCAACCCTGAAGATCGCTTAAGCAGCCGGATAGCATGAGCCGTTCCGGCGCAATGTAGAGCAGCCGGTAGTCTCCACGGTGCAAACCCCGCAACCGGGCCCGGGATTCATTCGAGTCCAAGGATGAATTGAGGAAGGTCGCGGCAATGCCATTGGCTTGAAGTGCATCCACTTGGTCTTTCATGAGCGCAATAAGCGGGGAGACTACCACGGTGAGCCCCGGTCGGGCTAACGCTGGCAACTGAAAGCAGAGTGACTTTCCACCGCCCGTCGGCAACAGGGCCACTACGTCTCGCCCGTCCAGTGCATCGCGGATGATCTCTTCTTGCAAAGGCCGAAATGAGGTAAAGCCAAAATGCTCTTTCAATAGAGAGAGCAGCGGAACGTGTTTCGGTGGGCTGGGGTGTGATGAATCCATTGGGAATGACTATCGGGCCACTCAGAATTGGCAATTGTGAAACTGGATCTGACTGAGTACAACAGTTACCTACCCGAACCCCATTTTGCATGAGGTGGTGGACGCTCATCAACAATAGGGTGTTCTCATCCATCGTGATGGGCAATCGGGCAACCATGATCATGGAATCCAAGCAGCTTTTCCCTAGTTTTTTGAAG
>JADFRB010000307.1 GCA_022561525.1 Nitrospinota bacterium | reverse complement strand
CCATGCACATCAATATCTTACGCGTCTGTTTTGCGCCCAACTGCCGTTTCTAGGTTCAAAAAAGCTGTGTTTTTCTTTTTCTGGCCCTGCCGGTTTTATTTACAGTGGTGTGTGGTTTGGGCTATCGTAGGTCTTAAGATGAATCGCGCTGAACGAAGACGGAAAGAACGATTGATGGCCAAAGCAGGGGTGAACTCCAAAACCCTGGCTGTGAAACATCTTTTCGATGAAGCGGTTGCGCATCATCGCGGAGGACGATTCCAGCAAGCGGAACAATTGTATCGGCAAATACTTGAGGGCCATCCTACTCATGCGGATGCTCTTCACCTGCTTGGATTAGTGGCCTATCAAGGGTTGGAGTACGACCGGGCGCGTGATTTGATTGGCCAAGCCATTCAACAAGATGGGAAAAAGGCCTTGTACCATTATAACCTGGGGTTGGCCTGTGAGAAGGCAGGTCAACTGGATGAGGCTGTGCGGGCCTACCAGCAGGGGTTGCAACTGAAGTCGAATTATGTCGAGGCCCACAGTAATCTGGGCACCGTCTATCGTGAGCAAGGGGATTTGAAGTCTGCGGTTTTAGCCTTTGAACGCGCGGTTGCCATCAAACCTGATTATGCTGGCGGATACAATAACTTGGGCGTGGTCTTCAAAGAACAAGGTGACCTTGATCGGGCCATTGGCGCCTATCAGCAGGCGTTGCGGCTCAATCCTCGAAATGCAGAATCTCATTATAATCTTGGAATGGTGTATCTCGGGCGTGAGCAAAGTGAGGAAGCTACGGCAGCCTTTCGACAAGCTATAGATATCAATCCAGAGTA
This sequence comes from Nitrospinota bacterium, assembly GCA_022561525.1. Lineage (GTDB taxonomy): Bacteria > Nitrospirota > Nitrospiria > Nitrospirales > UBA8639 > Nitronereus. Next base: position 2,504 of record JADFRB010000307.1, on the reverse strand, counting down.
TGCCAAAGCCCATCATAATTTGGGCTTGGCGCTGTTATGGCAGGACCAGCGGGATGAGGCCTTGTTGCAATTCAGAAAGTCCGCAGATCTCTCGCTAGACCATGGCCGTTCCGTCAACATGTCATATGTTTATCCTTCGCGAATCAAGCATGATCTCGAACAATTGGAATATCTGTGTCATCAAGGAATCGCAATGCCGATCCCAGAGGGCTACTCTGAAACGTTGCGGGTACTCCAAGGGCAGGTCGTCTCCTCGCAGGAGGCCAATCAACCGATTGCGGTGAGTCCATCACAGGCCAAAGCCTTGGCCCCGTCTTTTAACCGAATCCTGCATTATGCAGACAACCCAATTCTTCCCGAGGGTGCGTTAAACCCGAATCTTGATCGGGAGGACATTCAACGGCGCTATCAGGCGAGTAACCCCGAAATTATTTTTATCGATGATTTACTGAGAGATGATGCGGTAAAATCGCTTCATCGGTTTTGTTTGGAATCCACTATTTGGAAAAAGGATTATGTGGAAGGCTATATCGGGGCATTTTTAAATGAGGGATTTTCTTCGCCCTTATTATTACAGGTGGCTGAAGAATTGCGGGAACAGTTCCCTGGTATTTTTCACCACCACCAGCTTTTGCAGGCTTGGGCATTTAAGCAGGATAGTCAGCGTCGTCCACTGAACATCCATGCCGATGCTGCTGCGGTGAATGTGAATTTTTGGATCACACCCAATGAAGCGAATTTGGATCTAACCTGTGGTGGACTGACGGTCTGGGATAAAGAAGCGCCAAAGGATTGGGATTTTAAGGACTATAATAGAAGAGAAAACACACCCAAAATTATGGAGTTTTTGCGATCGAGTGGGGCATCCCCGGTGACCGTTCCTTATAGAGAAAACCGTGCTTTGATTTTTAACTCCGATCTCTTTCATGAGTCGGACCGATGTTTCTTCCGTGATGGCTATGACTCTCGACGTATCAATATTACCTTCCTCTACGGTCATCGGGCCTAAACCCAATTGGACCCTCTGCCTTTTTCCCCTCCACCGCTACTTAGGGTTCGCGCAAGAATAACTTCCCCTGTTTGGATGGTGAGACACCTGTCTGGCAAGGCGCGAGGACTGCGCATACTCTGCTGTATGGAAAGGACGAGCAACGCCGCCAGATGGGATGGATCGACGCCCAAACAGGGGAAGTTATTTTTGCGCGAGCCCTTAGCCTTTCCTCTCAGTGAAAGGTAAATGTTAAATTGGGCTGATTTCCTTTGATCAAAGTAAGCTATTGATAAGAAAGAGTATTTTTGTTATCGGTTGATAGGTGTTCGGATAGGATTGATCAGAAACCCATAGTAAGGATGTGCTAACACGCTGAAAACTTTAAGAATATAAGGTTGGTTCCGATAAGTATTTTTAAATAAGAGAAAGTTGTTAGACTTTTCCGTCAGGCAAGGTTGAGTAACAATGCAGCCCATGAGCTGAAATGATCATTAAAGAACGGAAAACCCAAGGAGTCCCCGTCCTTGTACTTTCAGGGAAGCTGGATATGTTCGCAAAAAATGCGTTTAAGGAAGCGATTGAAAAACATGTGGAAGCGCACGCCAAGCGGGTTATTATTGATATGAAAGGTGTCTCCTTTATCGACAGTGCGGGACTTGGGGCGCTGGCCCTTGCAGTGAAGGTTTTTCAGGGTATGAAGGGAAGTGTGATTGTCGTGAATCCTCAAGATGCCGTGAAAAGTACTTTACAAACTGTGAATTTTTCAAAATACCTGTCCATGTTTCAGACCAACGAAGATTACACCACTTTTTCCGCTCTGACCTGATTCATTGCGGTCTCCTCGTTTCTAGTTGGTTCTATCAAACCCTTTGCCATCTAATTTTGGTCTGACTTGTGAAACGAGTCTCATGTCTGATTCCTGAAACCAGGAAAAGGAACTGGAAGAATTTCGGTCCGTCCCTCGAGATGTGTTTCTTGTCAATCATGAAATGTTGGATATTGTCTGCTATCGTGTGGTAAATACGAGGAGGTGGGATGAGCGCTTTGTTTCCATGTTTCCGCTAAACGCCTGCATCGGGTAGCTGAGGACGATGCTGGGTGTTTTGAACCCGGATTCCGCAGTAGAACAAGGGAGCTTTTCTTCAATGTCATTTCGACTCCTTCGATTTTGCTCAGGACAGGCTCCTAGACTGAATGAGGTGATCGAGCCCTTCCAAGCATAGAGGTTCACACTCAACTGCGGAATCCGGGTTGGACAACTTCATGAAAAACGGAATTTCCCCGGCTGCTCTCACTGAACGATTTCAGTAAATGGCTCGTTTTCAAAACCTATTGGTTCACATGTGTATTGGAAGGTTGACTATGAGCAGGCGAATGACCTTTATTGCACTCAACCTGAGGACCTTCCAACTTTTTTAGGCGGCCAGAATCAGCCCCTTTAATCGGAGGCCTTCTCTTTCCTCTCACATCCCTCCCAAATCAGCTCCCACATTGGCAGTCAGTAATTTGGGTG
>JADFRB010000306.1 GCA_022561525.1 Nitrospinota bacterium | reverse complement strand
GATGCAGGTGCAGCATCGGGCTTGTTCCTGAAAAGCGGTTGGTCCGGCGAGAGCCCCCATTCTACTCAGGGACTTTTATCAGTTGCAATAGGCCCCAATGACTAGGCATCTGGCTCTGTTTGGTGGGTAGTGGTGGTACCATTTGAAGCTTTTGGTCGTTTCCGTTTTCTCCTGAGCCATGTACTTCATTTAGCAGAACCATGGACGGGAACCGTAATGAAAAATTTTGTCCCTTTTCCTTGGATGCTTTCGACCCAGATCTTTCCACCATGTAGCTCCACAAGGCTTTTGGTAATGGCCAGGCCCAGGCCCAGGCCGGCACCCTTGGATTTATGCGGTCTGGATGGACTGCGATAGAACCGTTCAAAGATGGTTTCCAGTTCCTCCTGAGGAATGCCACATCCCGTGTCCGCAACACAGACTTGAACCCACTGATCGTCCTTATTGACCACGCTTATTTGGACGTTCCCATTGGGGGGAGTAAATTTAATGGCGTTATGGACCAAATTCGTGAGCACTTGACTCATTTTATCCAGGTCGCCTCGAACCGGCGAAATTGCATGAGCTTGGGCGATCGTCAACGTGAGGCCATGTTCGGTGGCCATATCTTGCAAGTTCTCGGTGACCTCGGTGATTAATTCGGGCATGGAAAGGGTAACAGGAATGAGATCCATCCGCCCGGCTTCGATTCGAGATAAATCCAGTAGGTCGTTGATCATTCGAGTCAGGCGTTCCACATTGGCTCGGACTCGACTTAAATAAAACGTTTGCCGCTCGGTTAACTCGCCGGTTAAGCCATCAAGCATGTTTTCCACAAGCCCTTTGACCGAGGTCATGGGCGTCCGAAGCTCGTGGGAGACGATGGTGACAAACACCGATTTGAGCTGATCCAGCTCCTGTAACTTCACATTCGCTTCGGTGAGTTCATGCGTGCGTTCCTCGACTCGTTGTTCCAGCGTAATATTTAATTGTTCCAATTCCTGATAGGCCCGGGCATTATCAATAGCCACGCCCACAGTGTTCGCGATGGTAATTAACAATTCCAGATCTTCCTGCGTACAAGTTTGTGGGGTACTATCTGCGGTAATAAACCCCATGATGTGTTGCTGGCTTTTCAGTGGCGCACACACAAAAGAGGTCGTGCCGAGTTCCTGAAGAACCGCGCGAATCTTCGGATCAATGCGAGCACTCACCACATCAATCTCCGGAACGAAAAAGGCCTCTCCGTGAAGCAAGAGATCGGCATGAATGGTGCCATCCTCGCGAATCGAGATTTCGAGGGACCGAACATGGGCATCGAGGTCTTCTGAAATGCCTGCGGTTTGTGCTTTATGCGCAATTCCTCGATCACGGTCGTAGAGCATGAGCAACATGTGTGTAAACCCGACTTTTTCAACGAGGAGGTGCAACACCGTACTGAGGAGGGTGTTCAGATCCAAATGTGAGGCGATGGCAGTACCCGTTTGGTTGAGCGTGGTTAATTTATTTGCATGTTTGGTGATCGTGGCGACTTGGGCCGAGATCGCCTGCTCCCGATCGCGAATGGCTTGTGTCATCGTGTTGAACACGGTCGTTAATTCACCCACCTCATCCTGTGTGGTGGGGTCCAGAGAGACGGAAAAGTCTCCAGTTGAGACCTTTTTGGCAACCTCAGCTAAACTCCGGAGTGGATTGATGATACGATTGGCTAATACCGCGGTAGCCATAATTCCTAGCATGATAATTAAGACCGTGATGAGGACAATATTCCGCACCAGGTCGGTGAGCTGTTGAATCATTTTTTCGTTGCTGACTCCAACCTGCACAATTCCATGGATCGGGCTTCCGGGCGGACCCGAGAATTCCGATCCCACAATATTTTCCTGTTGTTCCAACACAAGAGGTCCCAATAATGGGTCGGAGGACATGCGTCGGCGTACAGGGATGGCGAAATCGTACAGCAGTTCAGTCTGATCGGTGAATTGCAGATTCCACCATGGTGAAGATGACGTGTCAGGACCTGTGCCTGGCTGGATATCGCTTTTGAACGAAGTAATGACCGGGTCGGAGTGTGAAATGGCCAGCAATGATTGAACGATGTGGCTATCCGGATACACGGGGCTTTCCGCGATCCGTGTTTGCCTTCCGGCCCGGAGAGCCCCCTTGCTCTTGGCCACCAGGGGAACCCCTTGGGGGTCAGTCATGATCACATACACCACTTCGTCGATCTTCAAGGCCCCATCCAATAACCGTTCCAAAGAGATAGTGTCTTTGGCAATCAGCGGAAAGCGACTGTTATAGGCCAAATTTTTCACGATCACCAGGCCGATTTTCCTTAAGGCTTGGGCCATGATTTGGGATTGCTGATTGACAACATACCAACTGAGGCCAGAACACACCGCAACAATGATGACACTAATGAATACAATAAACTTGGTTCGTAAACTCACCATTCGAATAGGTTCGGGTTGTTGAGTGTCACTCGTCATGGCTGATGCAACCGTCTCATGGTTAATACACCTCTTCAGCATCGGCTAACAGTTGTGGGGGAACGGTAATGCCGAGGTACTGTGCGATTTGACGATTAATCGCTAAGCTCACGTGTTCAGGAGGAAGAAGGGTGCCTTGAGGAATAGATTCCCCCTTCAGAAGTTTCTCTGCGAGTCCAGCGACCTGCTCACCAACCTTGGTATAGTTGATATACAACCCGGCGAGAACTCCGCTTCGAACCAGGCCAGAAGAAAATCCCAATATCGGGATTCGTGCTTCTAATGTCGTACTCAACAGAAAGTCCAGAGAGTCTTCAGTCAGCACCGTGCTGTCGGGAATGAGCCACAACACGTCAATGTTGGGCAGCAGCGCTCGCAACATGGCTGGAACATCCTGGGGGGAGGACACGGGCCGGGCAAGCAACTGTAACCCTTGCTTTGAGGCCAAAGCTTTGGCCTGTTGAACGGTGTGTTCCGTTTTTGTGGGATCAAACAGCACCCCGATCCGCTTCAAGCCGGGAACGAGGCTTTGGATCAACGTAAACTGGTTTTTGATAGGAATTCGGAGGCTGACGCCTGTCATGTTGTTCCGGGTGAGATCGTACTTGGTGGGAGCCAACACCATACAAAAGATAATGGGGATATCGAGGATTTCCAGTTTGGCGGCCAGGGTCGCTTTGAGACCAATGGCTACCACGAGTTTGGCTGGTGAGGCCCGGATTTTCCGGCCAAGCTTTCGTCCTTGGGCAAGGTCTCCCTGGAGGTCATACTCCAAAATCTTGACCTCGGGAGAGAGTGTCTCTTTGAAGGAGGAAGCCGCCACGTTATAGGGGCCCACGTCGGCGGATTTGAGAATGACGATG
>JADFRB010000305.1 GCA_022561525.1 Nitrospinota bacterium | reverse complement strand
AATCTTCGGGCCTCCTTTGAACGCGCCTCAATCGAAAAAGCCTCAACATAGCTGTGCTATGTCTCGGATTTTCCTCAATCGTTTCGTCCAAATCCGACCCAAATCTTGGCGCGATAGTGTCCAAGTTATTTTCTCTCAGGTCCTTAGGGCTCGCGAAACAATAACTTCCCATTTTCGCATCCCACCTTTAGGCCATTTTGGGCCGATCTTCACTCGCAAAATCTTCAGCGTAGGCCTTGATACGCCTGCGGTTTACTCCCTCAGATCGGCCCAAGATGCCCCAAACCTTGGCGCGATGTTGTCCCAGTTATTTTTTAACAGGCCCTCATTTGCCATCACGAATATTTTGTTGATCCGACGATTCGGTCAATCATCTTTCCATTTTCTCAGCTCCGCTACCGAAATTCCTGTGTTTTTCGCCTAGAATCAAGAGTGTAAATCCCGTCTCGTTTGACGGAAAATCGGCCAACAGTGTAGGGTTGGGTAGGTACCCCTGTTGCCCGTGTTCCAGGTTATTCCTGAACCAGGCGGGAGTTTTTCGTTGTGTTGCCGAGCCGTGTTCCTATGATGCCTACCGTTCGACCATCAACAATTTTTCAAAAACTTCAGACGTTTTGGCCATGGTCGAAATCCCATTCGACGATTGGCTTGGATATGGGGTCACATGCCATTACGTTTGTTGAGTTGCAACATCGACGAGGCCGCAATCATGTCAGTCGGTGGGGATCTGAACCTCTTGAGCCCAATGTCATTGAACACGGGAGGATCACCAATAGATCATCACTTGTTGCAGCTCTGCATGCGTTTGTTCACAAATACAGACTCAAAGGTGCTTCCGTGGCGATGGCGGTCAATGGGGCTTCGGTAATGGTGAAACGCATTCATGTGCCGACACGTCATCACCATGACCTGGACGCCTACCTGAGGTGGGAGGGTGCTCACTATATTCCCTATGATCCCGATGATGTGTATCTTGATTTTTCTGTGTGTTCATCAGTTTCCCAGGTCGCCAGCAGCGAAGAGATTGCCCTTCTTTTGGTGGCGGCCAAGCGCGATGCGGTTGACGAGCGAAGGGATGTGTTGGAAGAAGTCAATGTGCATCCGGTAATTTGTGATGTCGAGGCCCTCGCGTGTCTCAATTTGGCTTCACTGAATGCAGAGGTTCAAACCCACAACTCTTACCTCCTTGCCAATCTCGATGGTGGCATAATGACTGTCGTGGTGGTGGCACAGGGCGAACCACTCCTCCTGCGTGATGTGAGTGTGCCTTCTCTTTCCAATCAACGTGTTGCCGATGGTACGTCCGAGAATTTAGGCCAACCTCAGTGGTTCCATGAGGCCCAAGCTTCTCAAGAGACTGATTCTTCCCTGTCGGAAAAGATGTCCTGGTTTGAAATCGTGAGTGAACTGAAGCGAACCGTGGAAGGTGCGCGAGAATTACAGCCTGATCTGGATATTGAATGTGTGTTTCTCGGTGGAAGAGGTTGGAACAGTTCCCAGTTTCTAGAAGAACTCAGGCAATCGCTCATGCTTCCTCTTTCTCTCATCGATCCTGTCGCATCTTTAGAATGGAGTAGAGGGAGAAGGAGTGCTCGGCCCTTGGCTCCCTTTTCCGGCGTAGCAGGGGGATTGGCTCTCCGAGCCCAACACGGATGAGAGCTTTGTCATGATCGCCATTAATCTTCTTCGTTGTACACTTGAGAATGAACACCGTCAACGTCGGCGGTGTCAGGGCGAAGCCGCCGTCGTGCTGTTGAGTGTTCTGGGTACGATAGCTGTGTGCGGATTCGTCTGGGCGGATTTGGATCAATCCCTGGGGCAATTTCAAAAGGAGAAGGAGCAAAAAATCACACAGCTTGCGGAATGGGAACGTACGTATAGCCAACTTGAGGAGATCAATCGATACACGGCAGACTTGAGGAAAAGGAGTCGACAAGTCACTCATTTGATGGGTCAGCAGCGACGGTCGATTCAACTCTTGGACACGGTAAGTCGTAGCCTGGATCCTTTAAAACTCTGGTTGATCAGACTGGAAATGCAACAGGACCAAGTCACGCTCATGGGGTTTGCCGACTCCAAAGCCCAAATTGTTCAGTTCGTGCAATACTTGAAACGGGATGGGCTCTTTCAAGAGGTGACGGTTCTTGAAGCAGGACAAGTATCGGGAAAACCCTCAAAATATAATTTTACAATGAACCTTCTTTTGAGAGCAGAGTTGAACCATGTCACGTCTTCTTGAATGGTTCGAGGTGACACCATTGGTGCAGAAGGTTTCTCTGGTTGGTCTCTTTCTCGCCATATCTGGGGTGGGGTTTTATGGGTTGATTGCTGAACCCCTCGTGGTAGAGATCGATACATTGGTAGGAGAATTGCGAATTCTTGATCGTACGTTGAAGCTCGAGACCCAATCCGAAAACCAGCTTGGCAAAGCGCAGAAAGAATTTTTGCAGTGGCAGTCCATAGTGTCTCGACAAGAGGAGCGACTTGGGTTAGATGTTCCAATGAGTCAGGTCCTTTCTGATATGTCGAGCATCGCTCAAGAAACCGGAATTATTTTAACATTGTGGAAACCGAAGAAACGGGACATCGAGTCGACCAGGCAGGTCCACGCCACGTACCTTCAACTTCAAGTGGAGGGTGGGTATCATCATGTGGCTCAGTTCCTTGAGCACATGCAATATCTTTCCAAGACGATGGGTGTGACGGCACTCACGATGCACGGTGATGATACCGATGACGGAATTCCTATGGTTCGGGCCATTATTGATTTGATGGGATATAGTAGGAATGTCCCAACCCTTGCCGACAATAACCACATGTCTGTCATTGATGAACGGATAACCAATAAAGGCTAGAGGTACAATGATGGAGCGGATTCCATGTTTGTCCAACATTTTTTTTGCGGCCTCCCTAGCCCTGGGAATAACCGGAATGGGAATCGCCGATCCCGTATGTGTTTCGGCACAGATGCCGGAGCCTCGTCCTGTCTTGGAATTGGCAGAATCGCTCTTTGAACAGGCTGTGAGTCAACCCTACACTTATCACGTTGGAAACCGTCGAGATCCTTTTGTTCCTTTGCCATTTCCCGGTTCCCCAGACGAGTCTGACGCTACTGAATTATCGGATTCAGAAAACCCTGAGGGCACAGTGACGCTACTCGGAATCATTTCTGGAATACGAGGGTATCAGGCTCTTTTGAAATTGCCGAATGGGGAGCGTGTCATGGTTGGGCCAGGGAGTGTCCTGGAAAAGACATCTGGAAGAGTCACTCGGATCACCAGGAATACGGTGGTGCTTACCAGATTGTTGGATGCACAAGACGACCATCACA
>JADFRB010000304.1 GCA_022561525.1 Nitrospinota bacterium | reverse complement strand
TTGGGCCGGATTTGGATGGAACGATGGAGAAAAACCCGAGGCATAGCACAGCTATGTTGAGGGTTTTTCGATTGAGGCCCGTTCAAAGGTGGCCCGAAGATTGGATGCGAGATGTCCAAGTTATTTTCTCTCAGGTCCTTAGGAAACAGTCACGTATTAATGTTGGTCATACCTCATGGAGGTGACGCTGAGGTAAACGTCCGGTGCAGAAAAACACAGACAGCCCATGAAAATGGATAATTAATTCTCAAGGGAAGAACGAAAAGGAAAGGAAACTCTTTCTAACAAAACAACATATGATCAAGCTTGCCCCACAGACAATGGGAGGAATTCGCTAGGAGCCTGTCAGAAATTAGAGATCGTAGCAAGGATGTGCTGGTGGGAGTCGGATGTTTCGATCGTTTGAGGCGAATAGTGGGACTATTCAACAAAAAAGATCGAAAGATCTGGCCAAATCCAGCGCAGCCGCAGTAGATCCGTCTAATCTCTGACAGGCTCCTAATTTTCCGAAAGCCCCTGCAACAACCCCACGCAATTCGGCTCTCGCAACTTGCGTAGCGCCACGGCTTCGATTTGTCGGATGCGCTCTCGGGTCACTCCAAAATCTTCGCTGATTTCTTCCAGGGTGTGGTCCTTTTCGAACCCGATGCCAAAGCGCTTTTTAATGATATATGCTTCACGATCAGTCAGCACGCCTAACGCCGAGGCAACTTTCTGCTGCACATCATACCGTTCAGCGGCGGCATACGGTGGGTGGATATTTACATCCTCAATGAAATCGCCAAGACGCATGTCTTCGCTGTCACCCACTGGCGCATCAAGGGACATCGGTTCCTTAATGCAATTAGTAATGTCTCGCACCTTCTCATAGGTGAGATCCAGCTCCACCGCCAGCTCTTCGAGTTTCGGCTCTCGGCTTAATTGTTGAACCAATTGTCCCTTCACGCGTTTGACCTTTTGCATGGCCTCATGCATGTGCACCGGAACCCGAATGGTATTGGCCTGATCGGCGAGGGCACGGGTAATGCGCTGCCTGATCCACCACGTGGCATAGGTGCTAAATTTATAGCCACGTTGATATTCAAATTTTCCCACGGCTTTCATCAAGCCTAAATTTCCCTCTTGGACTAAATCCAAAAACTGTAAACCCCGACCCATGTACCGTTTAGCAATACTCACAACCAAACGAAGATTGGCACTCACTAAGTCCGACGTCCCTCGTTCAATTTGAGCCTCGGCTTGTTCCAGTTCATGAATAGCCTTCACAAACTGCTGCGTAGGCATGCGAACCACATCTTCTTGGAGACGCTCAAGTTTGGTTTGCGCATCGATCATACTGGCCATAAGGGATTCGGCCTGAATATTGGACAGTTTGGATATTCGTTGCTTGGAGAGCAAGCCGACCCAATTCGGACGTCGTTTTCCAAGATTCTTCTTGAACTCTTCTTCTCGCAAACCGAACTGCCGTGCGCCTTCCTGTAATACATAGAGGTACGAACGCACGTTCCCGCCTTCGGCCTTCACGCGGGCCAGGCACTGTGCCTGAAAGCCAGTCGAAAGGTTGAGCTGCCGGATCTGGACTGAAATTTTTTGATGAAGAAGTTCCCGACGTTTTTCAGTATCAGCCATCGTCTGTTTGGAAGATCCATGGCCATTCACATCCTCTTGCAACGCCCTGAGGGTTTTCGTATGTCGGCGTACCGCGCTTAGGCATTGCAGGGTATGGGCTAACATCACCTCTTGGCTTTGAAAGTCCTCAATGCCATTCCCATCACCCCCCTCTCCCGTCCCTTCAACCGTTACCACCTCGCGAAGAGGAATCTCCTCACGACGTAATAATTCATGAACGGTCCACAGATACTCTAAGGTGATCGGGAGAGTAAACAAGACAGCCCATAGGTCGGCTTTACCCTGTTCAATTTGTCGCGCCAGCAGAACCTCACCTTCTTGAGTCAGCAAGGGTACTTGGCCCATTTCCTTCAGGAACATATGAACAGGGCCCTTGGATTCCCCCGCATGTTCCTGACGAGGCTGGAACTTCAATGTATTCGTAAACTTCGTAGACATCACATGATCACCCATCCCAGCCCGCACCCCTTCGAAGTCAGAGACGGCTTCCCCGCCTTGAACGAACATGTCAAAGGATTTTCTCATAACTGTTTGTCTGTATTGTCCACTCAACGTTACGCAACCTTGGAACCGGGATGCGTTGATTTTTGTAGTGTTGGGGTCTTGCCTTGACCTTTGTTGAGATACGTTGTCTCCCCGCAATTCAAGCACCGTAAAATCGCAATCTGTAAATAGGGTCCGTCCGGATCATACAACTGATCCCGCACGACCAACCCTTGACATCGTGAGCATTTCATTTTTATCTCCCTCGCGGTTCCTGGCCGCTTTCATAAAACTTGTAAGCTGTGACTGTTGAATAATTGAAATATTTCCATTATGCCGTCCGCATGTGATTCATCTCATAAACCTCCAAGAGCAAGAGGGGGATGTTCAAAACCTATCCTGAGCCAACGCCGAAGGAAGGTGCGCTCAGCAAGGCCGCAGGCACTTCCGGCCTTCGTAGCCACTTCGGCGGAGTAGGCTTGGCGCGCGGAACGTACGGGTAAGTACGTGAGCACGACAAAGAGCCGACCAGCCTGCGCCAAGGCTACGGCAGGCAGGGAACGCCGCTGGCTTGTCTGGCCGTAGCCTTGGCGAAGGGTAACGACCTTTTTCACCATTCCCAAGCTGAAAATACCGAATACGTGAGATCTTCCATATTCGACAGACCTTCATGTACTCTTCTGATAATCAATATTCCTCTTATTTCAAGTAGGCTCTCTCATAGTTCATGAATTTAATTTTTCCACGATCGAATCAGACACCTTGTTTTTTCTCATTCGTACTGGTTACTATAGGTATCTAATTACAAAAGTAAAGTAGGTACCGAAAAGTAACCATGAAATTACCAATTAGCCCTGCTGGCTGCCCACTCGATGCCCTTCTTCGGGTCCTTTCAGGTCCCTGGACCATTTATATCCTTTGTCGGCTGCATCAAAACGGACCTACCCGGTTTGGCCAACTCAAGCGCCAACTTGTGGGAATTTCATCAAAAATGTTGACGGAACGGTTACGAACGCTGGAAAAGGCCGAGATTGTATTCCGACATCACAATCCAACGGTTCCCCCCCAAGTCACATATGGGCTGACTGAAGAAGGTCAGGAACTGACCACGGTCTTGGACCAACTCAACACCTTGGCTCAGCAATGGGGAGCCGAATCGCAAGACTCAACCCACCAACTTGCCAGTTAATGATTCTCTACCAAACCTATCCCGGACGAGCCGAA
>JADFRB010000004.1 GCA_022561525.1 Nitrospinota bacterium | reverse complement strand
GCCTGAGAATCCAAGGGAAAAGATTCTGGGAATCTTGGACCCCATCTATGTTCGTGAAGAATCCCATGTTATTTTTGAAATGGATGAGCATGATCCCCGAATCGTGACAATCAAAATTTCGGGACCCGAGACCCGAGTGATTTTTACTCCCACGCAGCGATTCGAAATCATTGCGGATGGATCGCACGTTGCCGGCATCAAAGATTTTCCTTTTCCTGACGAACCCTCATTCACCTTTCGACTTGAACTCCCTGAGCACCGATCAAAAATCGAAATTCGAGGGACAAACCAACACCTCATATTGATACTCAAGGTATCTCTTTCTTCTAGAAATCAAATATTTGCAGAACAACCTATCACCATAAAAACCCTCGACCTTTCCCGTCAGGATGCGTCCGGGAATCGAGTGACGGCATTGGTGACTCCGGGCGTGTTGCGCTATCCCGACTTTCCCGATCTGCCAGCTCAAACCATCCCGGCAACCGAGTATGTCAGTATTGAGCCAAAGAGGGTGATGACCATCAAACGCATGAGACTCTTGACGGACAAGCCCGGTCTGATGTTGTTACTTGATGGCACAGCCAAACACATTCGATCAGGATCTGCCGAATTCCCCGTGGACCATCGGCTCTCGAAATTCGACGAATTGCGGAACAATGCCAAAGTGAAATCATTCTTTGGGTTGTGGAAGGATCTAAAATGATAATTGGTTCGACAAGCCTTATATAATCACCTGGAGTACTTTGTGGTAACGTTCTGTTCTGTATTCATGGTCATGCATCCCTGACGCTTGCTGGGGCGAGGAGCAAAGAAGCCTACTCCCTCCAAAGGAGCCAGGACAGACCGTCTCCCTCGGGCAAGGAACGGCAAGCAACGTTCTATAGGAAGTCGTCCCCATGAGGACCGATATAAGGCCAACGAGTCGTTCACGCGCGGTGGGACGCTTCGAGAAAGGAGAAGCTCATGGGACGGTATTACCTGGGCGTGGATTGGGGGATGAGCAGCCTGGCGTGTGTGTCCGGGAGGAAACCGGCGGCATCGTGTGGGAAGGGAGGTGGCTCACACGCCGACGGGGCTGAGCGCCTGAGGGCGACAACTCGATGAATGGCGTGCCGCCGGCATGGAGCTGTGGGCGACCATTGAGAAGCCCGACGGGCGTATGGTGGATTGTCTGTTGGATCATGGCGGGGTCGTGTATCCCGTGAATCCCAAAGCCTTGGATCGGGCGCGCGATCGGTTTCGCATGAGTGCCTCGAAAAGTGATGCGTTTGATGGGCGGGTCTTGGTGGAGTTTCTACGCACCGATCACGCGCATCTCCCGCCCCTGCGACCCAGTTCGGTGGCTGCGCAAGAAGTCAAACTCCTGCCCCGCGATCACACGCGGCTCGTGCGCCAACAGACGCGGATGCTCCATCAGCTCACGAGCACTCTCAAGGAGTATTATCCCCGCGTGCTGGACCTCTTTGGGGACTTGACGACGCAGCTGGCGTTGGAATTTCTGCAAACCTATCCGACCCCGGTCAGGCTGACCACGCTGCGGCTGAGCCAGTGGCAGCAGTTTGCGCGCCAGCATCGGCTGGGCCCGGCACGGACGACGGAGTTGTGGGCGCACCTGAAAGCGCCGCAAGTGCCCGTGCCCGAGCATGTCGTGCGGGCCAAGGCCCGTTTGGTGGCCGTGCTGATTGTGCAGGTGTTGGTGACTCACCGCGCGGTGACGGACTACCAGATGGAGATTGAACGTTTTTTCGGGACCCTCCAGGCGGCTGAGTGGATGCAGACGCTGCCGGGAGGCGGCAGTGGCACGATGATTTCCCGCTTGTGGGCCGAACTGGGCGATGCCTCGGGTCGCTGGGTATCCTGGAGCCACCTGCAAGCCCGGGCTGGGACTGTTCCGTTGACGCGGCAGAGTGGGAAAAGTTGTGTCGTGCGGTTCCGTGTCGCGTGCAACAAGTACCTCCGGCAGGTGATTTGACAGTTGGCCTTTCAGTCGCTGAGACAGAGTGAGTGGGCTAAGAGTTCCTATCAACAGTGTCGAGCTCGTGGGCATCGGCACAACCAGGCGCTCCGAGCCTTGGGGGCTAAATGGTTGAAAAACATTTTCCGCATGTGGCAACACCAAGTGCCGTACGATGAGCCATATATGGGGTGAATATAACATACAATACTTAAGATCAACTGCGTAACAATGAGGACTTCACAACCTCATAGGAAGTCTGTCCTGAGCTAAGTGGAAGGAACCTTGTCTGCAGGCGCGAAACCCTGCATATAATAAAATCCAAATCTGGATTCCCGATTAAAAATGTCGGAAATGACCAATCATGTGATAGTAGGCAGTGTATTTTGATCTCGACTCTTAGATTGCAAATACTTTAGAAACTTGCCCCTCCCCCTCTTCCTTGACAGGGTTTTTACTAGCTCCCTAGAATGCCTCTCTTGCCCATTTTCCTAGAATTTCCTGTTACATGTTTGGCATTTTCACAAAATACGACCGACTAGAAACGAGCGACGATTAATGCGCGATGATGTGGTCATAATTGGTGGCGGGCTGGCGGGGTCGGAGGCGGCTTGGCAGGCGGCGGAGCGTGGGGCAAAGGTCACCCTTTATGAGATGCGGCCAAAGAAAGAGACGGCGGCACACAAGACGAGCAATTTGGCTGAGATTGTGTGTTCGAATTCTTTGGGATCCGCTGACCCGATTAGCGCACCTGGCATCTTGAAAGAAGAGATGCGGCTGTTGAATTCACTGGTCATGCGAGTGGCTGAATTGGCTCGAGTGCCGGCTGGTGCCGCGCTGGCGGTTGATCGCGATATTTTTGCACAAGAAATTACGAGAACGTTGGAATCGCATCCGAATATTCGGATCATTCGTGAAGAGATTCGAGAGATTCCGACTGATGCTATTTGCATCGTGGCCACGGGGCCTTTGACGTCGGAAAGTTTGGCGCAGGCTTTGACCGAGTTGACGCATAAAAAGAACCTGGCCTTCTTTGATGCCATTTCCCCAATCATCGATGCGGAGTCCATTGATATGGACAAGGCCTTTCGTGCATCACGCTATGATAAGGGCGGCGCGGATTATGTGAATTGTCCGATGGATGAAGCCACGTATACGGCCTTTTATGATGCGTTAATGGCGGGAGAAAAAGTCGAATCCAAGGACTTTGAGAAAGTCCCGTACTTCGAAGGGTGCATCCCGATTGAAGTCATGGCCGAACGCGGGAAGCAGACCTTAACCTTTGGTCCGATGAAACCCGTGGGGCTGGTTGATCCGCGCACTGGCACACGACCGCATGCGGTGCTGCAATTGCGTGCGGAAAATCGGTACGGTTCGTGTTATAACATGGTGGGGTTTCAAACCAAGTTAAAGTATCCTGAGCAGCAGCGGGTGTTTCGCATGATCCCCGGTCTTGAGCGGGCCGAGTTTCTGCGGTTTGGGAGTGTGCATCGAAATACGTTTGTGAATTCTCCTGAGCTCTTGCGGAATACCCTGCAGTTGAAAATGCGAGGGACAACCTTTTTGGCGGGATGTATTATTGGGGTCGAGGGGTATACTGAATCCGCGGCAAGCGGAGGCTTGGCTGGAATCAACGCCGCCCGTGCGTTGGCTGATTTACCCTTGATCACTCCTCCGTTGGCTACGGCACATGGGGCGTTGATCAATTATATTACCACGAGTGATGCTCGGTATTTCCAGCCAATGAATACCAACTTTGGAATCTTTCCGCCGCTTCCCACGAAGATTCGCGACAAGGAACAGAAACGGCGCTTGATTCACCAACGTGCGATGGATGAGTTTCAAGCATGGAAGACGCAATTCGCGCTTTCCTAACGCATCTGGATCTTGAGCGGGGTGCTTCCCGCGAAACCCTTCGCAGTTACCAGTCGGACCTTCGACAGTTTGTCGCGTTTTTGCGAGGCGTCCATGGGGAAACCGTTCCGGGCCCTGGAGATATTGACCCGACGACGATTCGCCAGTTTTTAATTTGGTTAGCTGAGAGGCAGGATAAAAAAACATCGCAAGCCCGAAAGCTGGCCTGCCTCAAAAGTTTTTTTAAGTATTTAAATCAACGAGAATTGATTGCCACAAATCCGGCGGCATTCATTCGAACGCCCCGGGTTGGCCAGCATCTGCCGCGCGTGCTGTCAAAAGACGACGCGGAGCGGTTGATGGAGGCGCCGGACGAAAAGGCCGGTGCCAAAACGGCGAGGGACCGGGCCATCTTGGAGACGTTGTATTCCACCGGTGCGCGAGTCAGTGAATTGGTTGGTATGAATTGGGGGGATGTGAATTTTGATGATGGCATGGTGCGGCTTCGTGGGAAAGGCAAAAAGGAGCGACTCGTGCCGATCGGGCAAGTGGCCATTGACGCGATTCACGATTATGTGGCATTAGGTTCGGCTAAATTATCCGCGGACAAGATGGCTGAGGAATCGATGGGGGCGGGATCCCAGGCGTTTCCTGAAGACCGTCCGGTTTTTCAAAATAATCGAAAGGGCCGATTGTCGGCCAGAAGTGTGGAACGGATGGTGCAACAATATGCCAGGCAGCTTCAGGTCGGGAATGTGACGCCGCACACATTGCGACATTCGTTTGCCACCCACTTGCTGGATGAAGGTGCCGACCTTCGTGTGATCCAGGAACTCCTCGGGCATGCTTCATTGGGAACCACACAGAAATATACACATCTGGCAATGGATCGTCTGATGGAAGTGTACGACCAGGCGCATCCACGAGC
Organism: Nitrospinota bacterium; assembly: GCA_022561525.1. Classification (GTDB taxonomy): domain Bacteria; phylum Nitrospirota; class Nitrospiria; order Nitrospirales; family UBA8639; genus Nitronereus. The sequence continues at coordinate 11,147 of JADFRB010000004.1, read as the reverse complement.
AGGAAACACGCCTCAGGTCCCCACGACCAACAAAGGAAAGAAAGCATGAAAATACGTTCAACCACAGTCCTCTCGGTCCGGCGTAATGGAGCCCTGACCATGGGCTCCGATGGCCAAGTCACAGTGGGCACCACGGTGATGAAAGCCAATGCCCACAAGGTCCGGCGTCTGTATCATGACAAAATCCTGGCCGGATTTGCTGGAGCCACCGCGGATGCGTTTACCTTATTTGAAAAGTTCGATGTGAAGCTGGAAGAATACCGAGGGAATCTGACGCGGGCGGCCGTTGAGTTAGCGAAAGATTGGCGAACGGATCGGGTGCTGCGTCGCTTGGAAGCGTTGCTGGCTGTCTCGGATGGCACGCAGTCCTTTATCTTGTCCGGGACGGGCGATGTGATTGAACCCGAAGATGGCATTTTGGCCATTGGTTCTGGCGGGCCGTATGCCCTAGCGGCGGCTCGAGCCTTAATAGCCAATACGGAGTTAAATTCGAAGACCATTGTGCTGGAATCCATGAACATTGCCGGAGGCATTGATATTTACACCAATCGGGAAATCGTTATTGAAGAGTTGCACCTATGATGAAAAAAACAGACACCCCTACTCAGCCTGGGAAATTAGCTGACATGACTCCGCGACAAATCGTCGAAGAGTTGGATCGATATGTGATTGGTCAGAGCGATGCCAAACGGATGGTCGCGATTGCGTTGCGAAACCGGTGGCGCCGGCAACAATTGGACCCGGAACTTCGAGAAGAAATCTACCCTAAAAATATCATCATGATCGGGCCAACAGGGGTGGGTAAAACAGAAATCTCGCGCCGCATTGCGAAGCTCGCAGATGCGCCCTTCATAAAAGTCGAAGCGTCCAAGTTCACGGAAGTGGGCTATGTTGGCAGAGATGTCGAATCCATCATCCGCGATCTGACGGAACAGTCTGTGAACATGGTCAAAAGCTCTTCGCTGGAGCGAGTGGAACGCAAGGCCGAAGATATGGCGGAAGAACGTGTATTGGATTTATTGCTACCTTCGAGCAAGCCACGAACCACCGGCTTCCAGGATGATGGCGAGGAGTCGAATGGTAAAGAAACCATGGAGCCAGTAGATTCTACTCGGCAGAAACTGCGCAAGCAGTTACGCGAAGGGACTCTGGATAAACGAACCGTGGAAATCGAAGTCAAGGAACGCGGTCTACCGGTCGGCATTATTTCGAATATTGGTGGCATGGAAGACATCGAAAATAATCTTCGGGAAATGTTGGGTGGCATGATGCCGGGCAAGAGGAAAAACCGGATCATGAAAATTCCCGAGGCGTTGAAATATTATACCCAAGAGGAAGCACAAAAGCTTCTCGATATGGATGAAATCACTCGTGAGGCCGTCAATCGTGTGGAAGAGTCAGGCATCGTGTTTCTTGATGAAATCGATAAAATCGCGGGTAAGGAAAAAAATATGGGACCCGATATTTCACGCGAAGGCGTGCAGCGAGACTTACTGCCAATCGTCGAGGGCTCGACCATTCATACGAAGTACGGCCCGGTTCGGACGGATCATATTCTTTTCATCGCCGCAGGCGCGTTTCATGCGGCCAAGCCGTCAGACCTGATTCCGGAGTTGCAAGGCCGGTTTCCAATCCGAGTTGAATTAGAGGCCCTGACAAAAGAGGATTTGGTTCGGATCTTAACGGAACCTCAAAGCGCTCTCGTGAAGCAATATAAAGCCTTGCTGGAAACTGAAGGTATCACGCTTGAGTTCACGAAAGATGGCGTTGAAGAAATTGCCGCCACCGCCGTCGAGGTCAATGATCGAACGGAAAACATTGGTGCACGACGGTTATTCACCGTTGTGGAGCGATTGTTAGAAGATGTGTCCTTTGACGCGCAAGAACTGGTTGAGAAAAAAGTGGTCATTGATGCAGCCTATGTCACAAAGCATTTGAGCGATATTGTGAAGGATCAGGATCTGAGCCGGTATATCCTGTAGAGGGACGTAACGCGTAATCCGTGAAGCGTAAAGCGTGAAAACATTTTTTTTGCTTCACGCATAACGATTCTAAAAAGCCATGGAACGATTGATTAAGAAAGCCGATGTTCTGGTTGAGGCGTTGCCGTATATTCGGACGTTTGCGGGAAAGACCATCGTCATTAAATACGGTGGAAAAGCCATGACCGAGGATAATCTGAAAGACGGCTTTGCCGAGGACGTGGTATTGATGAAATATGTTGGACTCAATCCGGTGATCGTTCATGGAGGCGGACCACAGATTAATGAGATGCTTTCTCGTTTAGGCATTCAGTCGACCTTTAAGCGAGGCGTTCGAGTCACGGATCAAGCAACCATGGATGTGGTGGAAATGGTCTTGGGAGGAAAAATCAACAAAGAAATCGTGACCATGCTCAACCAGCATGGCGGCCGAGCCGTGGGCATTACCGGTAAAGATGGAAAGTTAATCCTCAGTAAACCCTTTAGTGCGAAGGCTTGGGCTCAGGGGCTCAGCCAAGATGCACAAAGTCATTCTGATGAAGATTATGGATTTGTGGGCGAAGTGGATACAATCGATCCGGCAATCCTGACCATGCTTCAGCAGGATAATTTTATTCCGGTCATCGCGCCAATTGGTGTTGATCGAAAAGGAAAGCCACATAATATCAATGCCGATCTTGTAGCCGGTGCCATTGCCGGTGCGTTGAAAGCTGAAAAGCTGTTGGTCCTGACCGATGTAAAAGGAATCCGTGATTCGGACAATCGACATCTCTCCACTCTCTCGAAAAAAGATGTCGAACGAATGGTGAAGAAAGGCACGATCAACGAGGGCATGTTGCCCAAAGTCCGGTCGTGTTTGAAGGGCATCGAAGCGGGTGTGCACAAAGCGCATATTATCGATGGACGCATCCCTCATGCAATTCTCTTAGAAATTTTTACAGACAAGGGCATAGGCACGGAAATTGTGGCTTAAGACGTAATGCGTGAAACGTAAAGCGTGATGCGAACAAACCGGAATTAAGGATTTTCCTCCACACATGACGCTTTACGCATCACGCATCACGAAGAATTAACCAGATGAAACTCGCGAAATCGCAAACCAGCCCTGACAGTAGAAATCGTTCGACCGTTCCCCAACCCGATCGAAAGTCCGTTCTTTTATTAGTCCATCTGCAAAATGATTTTTGTCCAGGTGGGGCCTTGGCAGTGGTCGAGGGCGATCAAGTCATTCCCGTTGCCAATGCATGTATTCGCTTCTTTACCCGTGAAGGGTTTTCGATTGTTGCAACACGGGATTGGCATCCAGAGAACCATTGTTCCTTTCAAGCCCAAGGCGGACCCTGGCACCCGCATTGCGTGCAAGGTTCATGGGGCTCCCAATTTCATCCTGATTTGAAAATGGCCCCGGGAACATTGATTGTGTCGGGAGCAACCAATGCACGACAAGAAGCGTATTCGGGATTCGATGGCACCTCGTTAGAAGAACGCCTTGAAGATTTAGAAGTGCAGACACTGTTTGTGATCGGGCTTGCCACGGACTATTGTGTGAAGAAAACCGTCCTTGATGCCTGTCGATTGGGATTTCGGGTCGTGGTGTTGGAGGATGGCGTTCGCGGAATCAATGCGCAACCTAAGGATTCCCAGAAAGCCCTCGAAGAGATGCAAGCAGCCGGAGCAATGATCGCCAATTCAACAGATTTGGGAATCCCTCGCTAGGAGCCTGTCCGAGATTAGGGATCGTCGCTCAAGGCTAGTCGCAGGTTGTCCGTGAGAAAAACAGTTTGTCGTTGCGCATTTTTTTACAGCGACGAGCGACAAGTTTTGTGAAAGAACGAGATACGAACCCCGAGATCCTAATTACGGTTTCTCTGATTTTTTGTGCACTTGGCCAATAGAGGTCGCAATAGCTCGACCCAAGTCGGCAAGGGTCTGATTCAAAGCAGAGACAATAGAATGGTAATCTGAACCTTGAAGAGGAGCCTTCAAGTGCGACTTTTTCACGGCCAGGGCTTTTCGAGTGTCATGCCCAAACACTTGCCACCTGGCAACTAGATGGGCTCCGGCATCTGAAGACGTATCAAAACGAGTGATGTCGATGGTCACCTGGTAATCAATGGGGGTTGATCGTTTCCAGGGGTAAATGTTGACCTGAACGGTTCTCATGAGTACGGAAAGGTTATCAGCCAGAACTTGAGGGATATTGTCTTTTAACGGTTCAGCCCATTTATGAAATTCCGCTAGGTTGAGTTCGTTTTCACTAATCCGTGTCACAATCTGCGGCCTATCCACGTATTCGGGAATATGGATTGGACCTATTCCAATAGCCATTCCCGCGGGGACGTTGGAAACGGCTTTTTCAGATGAAGAAAGAGAATTGAGCAGATAAAACTTAGAAGGCTGGGTAGTGGCACCACATCCTCCAAGAGTCAAAAAAACTAAAATTAAGCCTATCGATTTCCAATACTCACATGTTCTCTGCATTTTAGTTCTCTCTGGATTCTCCTTTGCCATGAATCAACGCTTCAGGGTAACGCTCGAAGTATTCGGCCATATGTCGGATTGAGCGAGCGGCAGCGGAAAGTTCTTCAAGGGTATTCCGCAGTTCATACCGTAAGGTCGAGTTTTCGTCAACGATTCCTTTCGCGGTTGATACGGTTTCTAGGGCTTTCTTGAATGTGGTTTGAGCAGAGCCAGCGGTCGTTCGAAAGTTTCCTATTAGCTGGACAGCAGGGCCCTCTTGTCAGGAAAGTGTCACTTGTGCTTGATCCATCGCTGCTCGTGTAGCTTCGAAGGCATCCTGAAGACTCGCTGCCAATTCTCCTGATGAGCCTTCCTTCATCGCCAGCGTTTTCTCAGCTTGCTCAAGTGCCATTCGGCTGACACCAAGTACACGTGTTTTTGCACACATAGGTCTCGTACTTTCAGCAAAAACCTGATAAGAAGACTGTTATCCCAATCAGGGTTGATTACCATGCACATGGTCTCTACACATTCCTTAATTGCGTGCCATGATTGCGACCTTCTACATCGCAAGCATTCCTTGCGTGAGGGTGAACGGGCAACGTGCTCACGCTGCGGGGCAGTCTTGTATCAGAAGAAACCGGACAGTCTCGAACGGACCCTTATCCTCGCGCTGACCAATCTGATCCTGTTTGTGTTGGCAAACGTCTTTCCGTTTATGTCCTTTCAACTTCAGGGCCGAGAGCAAGTCACCCTTCTTATCTCTGGTGGAATTGAATTGTTTCACCAAGGATTTTGGCAATTGGCCTTTTTGGTAATCGCAGTAGGAGTCTTTTTCCCTTTATTGAAGATTTTGGGGACGCTGTATGTCCTCATACCCTTGAAATTTAATCGTAAAATATGGAGGGCGCAGGAAGTATTCAGGTTAGTGGGGGCCCTCACTCCTTGGGCCATGATGGAAGTGTTTATGCTCGGGGTGATTGTGGCCTATGTCAAGCTCATTGATTTAGCCACAATTGTTCTGGGGATATCCCTCTTCTCCTTTGCCGCTCTTATCGTGGTAGTGGCTCTGGCAGACTCGGCCTTAGACGCGGAAGAAGTGTGGGAAAGGATGGAAAGTGCGCAATGAGTGATGTCTTGACAACCGCTGCTCGGGCTTCGCTTCTCAACTGTCACACCTGTCACCGGTTAAGCATGGCGCGACGCTTGTCTGTTGGATGCCATGCCGTGTGTTCGCGGTGTGGTGCAGTACTCCACTATCGAAAGCCCAATAGCCTGGCTCGAACATGGGCGCTGACACTGGCGGCCTATATCCTGTATATTCCCGCCAACCTCTTACCGATTATGACGGTGATCTCGTATGGGGAAGGCGCGCCGGATACCATTATGAGTGGAGTGAAGCATCTCATTGAAGCGGAGATGTACCCGATAGCGTTGTTGGTTTTTTTCGCAAGTATTATCGTCCCGATGGCAAAGCTCATCACGGTGACCTGCTTGCTCATTTCGGTTCAAAAAAAGTCCAGGTGGCGTCCAAAGGATCGAACTGTCCTGTATCGGGTGACTGAGGGTATCGGTCGATGGTCGATGCTTGATATTTTCATGATTGCTATTCTTGCGGCACTGGTGAAACTTGGTTCGATCGCCACGATTGAACCTGGGGCCGGGGCGATCTCTTTTGCTGCGGTCGTCATCATTACGATGTTTGCGGCGATGAGCTTTGACCCTAGACTTATTTGGGATGCCATGGAGGAAAAACGATGAGTGATGATGCCCCGAACCAACCCCAACTAGATGAGTTGCCAGAAGCCGCAGTGGAGAGACGACGAGGTATTTCCATTGTGTGGCTTATCCCGCTGGTCGCAGCCCTCATCGGCGCTTGGCTTGCCTATAAGACGATCACCGAGGCGGGCCCGACCATTACCATTACCTTTAAAGATGGTGCGGGCCTTGAGGCAGGAAAAACCAAGATCAAATACAAGGCGGTGGAAGTGGGCAAAATCGAGACCGTCGAGCTCAAGGAAGATCTCACGGGGGTTCATGTTACCGCCAAAATGTCGAAGTCTGCCGCGAAACACCTGACCCAAAACACCCAATTCTGGGTGGTTCGTCCGCAGATCGGGTTGGGGGGTATTTCAGGCTTAGAGACATTGGTGTCCGGGGCCTATATCGCTGTAGACCCCAGACCTGGGCCTCCTTCATTGGAGTTCACGGGTCTTGATAAGGAGCCGGGTGTGACGGCGGGTGAAAAAGGGAGAAAGTACACGTTGCGAGCACATACTCTGGGTGCGTTGGGTGTTGATTCCCCCGTCTACTTCCGTGATATCCAAGTGGGGCGGGTTTTAAGCTATGAACTGGCTGAGGACGATCTGAGCGTACTCATCCACATTTTTATCAATGCACCACACGACCGCCGTGTGGTGAGCACGAGCCGGTTTTGGGTAAAGACCGGATTTGAGGTATCTGTTGGTGCGGAGGGCCTTGACCTGAAGATGGGGTCCCTTGCGCAGCTCCTTGCTGGAGGCGTGGCTTTCGAAACTCCCGTGACTGCAGGGGGAGTGAAGGAACAGAGCAAGGAAGGAACAATCTTCGAGCTGTTCGAAAGTTTTAAAAGCCTTGGCGAGTCAAGGTATACACGCAAGATACCCTATCTCGTGTACTTTGATGGTTCAGTGCGGGGACTCAGTGTTGGAGCTCCGGTTGAGTTCCAAGGAATAAAAGTGGGCTCAGTCACGGACATCGCCGTGGAGATTGACGAGGAGACCCTTGAGATTCGAGTTCCGGTCGTCTTCGAGATGGAACCCGAACGGGTGACGCCAATGGTCCGACCAAACAAAGAAAAATATAATGTCCTTAAAGAGCTAGTCGAGCGTGGGCTCAAAGCACAATTGCAAATGGGAAGTTTGCTGACAGGACAATTATTTATAGAACTGAATTTTTATCCTGACCTTCCGAAGGAAAAGTTGATCTTGACGGGGAAATACCCCGAAATTCCAACCATCCCAGCTACCATGGATGAAGTTCGGAGAACGGTCACCGATGTCCTTGCTCAAATAAGGAGGCTCCCGCTCGATAAAATTGCCTACGAACTTCTGGAGACCTTGGAAGGCGCTAATCGCTTCACCAATTCTCCCGAATTGATCGAATCCGTTCAGACCTTGAACGAAACGATTAAGGATGTTCAGCAAGTAGTACGCGAGAGTGGTCCGTCATTAGGCCAAACCCTTGATGAGGTGCAGAAACTGGCTCGTGACTTGGATCAAGTAGTGTTGTCATTGGCAGATACCACGGAGGAAACGTTGAGCGCTGCTCGCAACGCGATGGAAATTGCCGATCCCAACTCATCGATGGTGGTGAATCTGGCGGGCATGCTAGAGGAGTTGGCCGCGGCGGCACGCTCCATTCGCGGACTGGCCGACTATCTTGAGCGGCACCCTGAAGCATTAGTGCATGGAAAGGGTGGGGAACGAGATTAACAAAAATTGGACAGGTTCCTCTGAGGAATCCGTAATACTTCCTGTGTCACGCTATCGTAAAGGTGATTGGCCCGTCGATGGTGAATAATTAAGGCTCTGCGCGTAATCGTGTGGGGTGGGATTCGGCTTCATCCCTCCCTTGGAAAAGGCGAAGTCCCACGATATTTTCTCCCCACGGTTTGCTGGATTTATAGACCCGTGCTATGGTGGTGGTCATCAATTGGTAGTATCCTCCTGCGTGACCCTCTACCAAATGTTGTGGTTTATGAGGGCTTCACTATTTCTTCTACACGCCATAAAGCCAAGCATATGCTGAACCGTGTTTGGGTTTGCCTGATATCCCTCATCTTGTCCTTGAGTCCTTCTTTTTCGGAGTCGTCCTTTGCAAAATCCCGATTACCCAAAGTCAGGATTGGGATAGTTGCGGATGGGCCCTACCAAGACTATGGATGGGGGAAGGTCGTGAAAAGCAAATTATTCCTGAAAGAAATTCTTGAGCTGACGCGGGGTGAATTCGACGTCATTTTTCCTAAAAACAGATTCGTGCATGGGAATTGGTCGGTCAAAAGAATAAAGAGAGCGGTTGATTTTCTGCTGGCCGATCCGAGCATCGATCTCATTTTGGCGTTGGGCGTCCTTTCCTCCCATGATATCAGTCGCCGTCCGTATCTTCCGAAACCGGCTGTGGCCCCCTTTGTGATTGATATTGAATTACAAGGATTGCCTTTCCGTCTGGGCACATCGGGTGTTCGAAATCTCAATTATTTATCCTTGCCCCATTCCTTTGAGCGGGCGGTCAAAGCGTTTAAAGAAATTTTGCCATTTTCAAAAATGACACTCTTTGTGGATCAAGTGGTGATGGAAGCATTACCGCAATTGCAGGTGAAAATTCAACGGGCCGCCAAGGCGAATAATTTAGAGATTACCGCAGTGCCAGTTGAGACGTATATTCAACCAGCCTTGGCAGCCATTCCCGATGAGACCGAAGCCGTGTTGGTGACACCGCTTCTGCGCCTCCCGTTGTCTGAATTTCAAGCCCTGGCACAGGGGTTAATTGACCGAAAACTTCCGAGCTTTTCTCTCTATGGACGAGAGGAAGTGGAGCTTGGACTGTTAGCGTCGATTGCGCCGGAGGCCAATACGCTTCGAATGGCTCGCCGTGTGGCGCTTAATGTTCATCGAATTTTGCTCGGTGAAGATGCCGGAAGTTTTCTAGTTTTCTTGCCGGAAGCTGAGCGACTGACTATCAACATGGCGACAGCCCGCGCGGTGGAAACCTGGCCAACATTTCGGGTGCTGACCGAAGCGGATCTTATCAATGAAGATGTGGAATTCGTCACACGACGTCTGTCGCTGTATGCGGTGGTTCGGGAAGCGGTGTCGGTCAACCTCGACCTGGCCGCCGCGGATCGGCGAGTCGCGGCTGGAATGGCTACTATCCGCAATGCGCGATCAGCACTTCTGCCTCAATTTGAAATGGGAAGTAGTGCGACCATGATTGATCAGGATCGAGCGAGTGCAGGCTTTGGCGCGAATCCGGAACGGTCTATGCGGGCTACCGGAACGTTTTCGCAATTGTTGTACTCGGACAAAGCCTGGAGTGATTTCACTGTCCAGGAAAAAACTCAGATCTCGCGTGAAGCCGAACGCAGCGAATTACGATTGGACATTCTTCAGGAGGCGGCCGTGTCGTATTTGAATGTGTTGCGGGGGAAAACCTCCCTCCGCATTCAAAAAGACAATCTGAAGTTGACCCGCTCCAATCTCGAATTGGCGCGCGTTCGTGAGTCCATCGGTTCGGCGGCTCGGGATGAAGTCTATCGGTGGGAAAGTGAAATTGCGAATGGCCGGCGTGCAGTATTGAATGTACAAGCCCAATTACAGCAGGCCAACGTGGCGTTGAATCGTATTTTGCATCGTCCCCTTGAGGAACCCTTTATGACCGAGGAAGCGAGTTTGGAGGACCCCCTGTTGTTCGGAGACCTCAATCGGTTGTTTGCCTTTATTGATAATCCCAGACACTTTGGTCTGTTTCGAAATTTTCAAGTTCAGGAAGGCCTCAATGTTTCACCGGAAATCAGACGACTCAATGCGCTGATTGCAGGTCAGGAACGAACAGTTCTGAATGCCCAACGTGCCTATTGGGCGCCGGAAGTCTCACTGCAGGCTGATGTCGATCAACGTTTTGTCTCCGATGGGGCAGGCCAAGCTGGTCCTCCTCTTGCTTTAGGGTCGGGACAGGACAATACGCAATGGTCCGTGGGCCTCGGATTAACCTTTCCTCTTTTCAGCGGGGGGCGGAAAGAAGCCACAGAGAGCAAAGCCTTAGAGGATTTGCGACGATTTCGATTGGAGCGTGAAGCGACAATCGGGCGAGTGGAAGAGCGCATCCGGTCTGCCCTGTTTCAAGCGTCCGCGTCCTTTCCCGGAATTCGGCTTTCCCGCGAGGCGGCGGACGCGTCGCGAAAGAATTTGGAACTCGTCGTGGATCAATACTCGCGCGGGGCCGTTGATATTATTAAATTATTGAATAGCCAGAATGCCGCGTTGAATGCCAACGAATCGGCGGCCAATGCAGTGTATGATTTTTTGATCGACCTGATGAATATTGATCGGGCCGTCGGACGATTCGATTATTTTTTGTATAAAGAGGAACGGACCGCATGGTTTGGCCGGCTCACCGAATTTTTTAAACAGGCTGGGGTGAAGCCATCGAAACATATGACAATAAGTCCATTTTAGGGTGAAACGTATCTCGTGAAGCGTACCTCGTGTAAGAAATACGAAATCCGATTGATACTCTGAGAGAACTCTTTTACGAGATACGCTTCACGAGATACGTTCCGAACACACGATTGGAAAAAATATGAATAACGACTCGAAGGGCTTTGAATTGAAGAGGACGTTCTTTCTTGTCGGATGCGTCATTGTGGGCGTGATGTTTGCGGGATGTGGGGAAGCCCCTCAGGTAGAACCAGAAGAATTGATCAGGCCCGTCCGCTCGCAACTGGTCTTTCTGACAGGAAGCGACCAAGTTCGCACTTTTTCAGGAACGGCCAAGGCCGGTTTGGAAGCAAAGTTAAGTTTTAAAGTATCAGGGACACTTCAACGGTTGTTGGTAAAAGTGGGAGATAAAGTTCGGCAGGGCCAAGTGATCGCCGTGCTTGATGCACGAGACTATGACTTGCAAGTTCAACGGGCGGAAGCCGCGCGTGCGCGTGCCAAAGCCTCC
>JADFRB010000303.1 GCA_022561525.1 Nitrospinota bacterium | reverse complement strand
GGACAATATCGCGCCAAGATTTGGGTCGGATTTGGACGGACCGATTGAGAAGAACGCGAAGCATAGCACAGCTATGTGGAGGGTTTTTCGATTGAGGCCCGTTCAAAGATGGCCCGAAGATTGGATGCGAGATGTCCAAGGTATTTTCTCTCAGGTCCTAAGACGATGCGCTCACAGCTTCTGCTTCAGTGAGAACGTGTTGGGACATATATTCTTCGACCAAGCCCTTCACGTCTTGGGCATTGTTTGTTTTCACCATATTGGCCCGCATGGCGGCAGCATGGGGGAATCCACTGCAATACCATCCGAGGTGTTTCCGCATGCGGGGAAATCGTGGGGATTCATTGAAGGATTCAAACAGCGTCGCATGGTTGATCATCATCTGAAAACGTGTTTCCAGTGAAACCGATGCCTCGGAAAGTGACGGTGGATTGGGGTTGTGGGTGGCGTTTCGAATGAGATCCTTTTCTTGAAAAATCCACGGATTTCCTTGCGCCGCGCGTCCAATGAGAATCCCATCGACGCCGCTGGCTTGAATCCGACTCACGGCGTCATTACGTGAACGAATGTCGCCGTTGCCTAACACCAGAATGCCACGGGATTTGATATGTTGTGCTGCGCTGGCGATGGCTTCCCAGTCCGCTTCTCCCCGATACATTTGTTTCAAGGTTCGTCCGTGAATTGAGATGACTTCCGGTTGGCCTTGAGCCAGGCAATCACTCCATTCGTTGATGACCACCGAGTCATAGCCGAGCCGGGTCTTGACCGTGAGAGGAATGAACCTCCGAGGTGGCTGTTCTGGTTCGGGCCAAGGTTGTGTGTTCCTATCTTTGGCTTGTTCCAGTGCCGCCTTTTTCAATCCGATATCCTCCAGTGTTTGTCCATTGGCCCAATCGGCAAGCCCTTGTTTGGCTGAGGCCATGATTTCCAACGCCAATTCTGGCGTGCGAATCAGCCCGGCCCCGCTTCCCGAGGAAGCCACGTTTTTGGATGGACATCCCATGTTGATGTCCAGTCCGTCGAACCCCAATTCTCCAATCACGTGTGCGGCTTTGTAAAATAAAGCAGGATCTTTTCCGTACAGTTGGGCTACAATTGGGCGTTCGCAGTCGGAGTAGCGCAAGGGCTCCCAGCCCGCCCGACTCCCGTGACAAATGTCGTGGATGTTGGTGAATTCGGTAAAAGTCACATCGGGTTGGCCGTAGGTCGCCATCATGTGACGAAAAGTCACGTCAGTGACTCCATCCATGGGGGAGAGTCCCACAATGGGGCGAGGGAGTGAAAGCCAAAAGCTCATACGGGGTTTGGGTAGTAGAACGCTCATGTCGTGATAACTGGCAGGCTCCTAGTGAGTTGATTTCATCCTTAAGAAAACCGAAAAGAACAATGGCAGGCCCTGCCATCTTTCTACTGAACAAAATAGTATGGTTGGTATCCTATTGTCCAGCTTGATTGTCGTTATGAGAAAGTCTTAGCCGAGAACTGATCAGATGATGAAACACCTTGAAGAGCCTTTTGATGAGACCATTTCCGCAGGTACCCATTCGAAGGATCAATCCGAAGATTCTGCAGGTCTGCTTGCCAAACTTGAAACCCTCTTATCAGGCCCACCGTCTGATTTGCGAACTGTGCTCATCCGAGAAATGCTGGCCGGGGTCGTGAAATTTCATGAGCATTCCATCGATTTATTAGATATTAAGATCGTCAATCAGGCTTTGAAGGAATTGCGGTATGCGTTTCAGGTCTTTCAGCCCTATGAACATTGTTTGAAAGTTAGCATTTATGGTTCAGCCAGAACACCTTCCGATCATCCAGATTTTCAATTGGCTGCTCGATTCGCTCGGCTTCTTAGTCAGCAGGGTTTTATGGTCATCACGGGAGCAGGGCCGGGGATTATGGAGGCTGGGCACCAAGGTGCTGGGAAAGACATGAGTTTTGGCGTCAATATCATGTTGCCTTATGAGCAATCCGCCAATGCGACGATTGCCGGTGATCCGAAACTCGTTCATCTGAAATACTTTTTTACCCGAAAACTGTTGTTTGTTCGTGAGTCTCAGGCTGCCGCGTTTTTTCCTGGCGGATTGGGCACCATGGATGAGGCCTTTGAGATTCTGACTCTCATTCAAACCGGAAAAGCGAATCTTGTTCCCATTGTGTGTCTTCAGGCCCAAGGGTCGGATTATTGGGATCGATGGATGGATTTTGTGGCAGGCCAACTTCTGCCACGAGGACTGATTTCTGAATCAGACTTAAGCCTGTTTAAGATTTTTGATCACGAAGAACCGGCGGTGCAGGAGATCCAAAACTTTTATCGAAACTTTCATTCGTTCAGGTTTGTCCGCGAGCTATTGGTCGTCAGAATTCGGCAGCCGCTTACTCCCCTTCAACTAGCCGATGTACAATCAAAATTTCAGGATCTCTGCGTGGACGGCTCATTCTTCCCAGTCCAGGCCTTTCCTCAAGAACAAGATGAATTAGAGGCCCTGCATCTACCCCGCCTGGCGTTTCACTACCATCGACGGAATGCTGGTCGTCTTCGTCAATTTATTAACTGGTTGAATGGATTACAGATAGAATCCTCTCCTGGAAGGGATGAAGGCTGATAAGGGTCAGGTAGCACAAACCTGCTTTTAGGAGTTCGAGAGTCCTGGCCCTTTGTCCAAAGGGACAATCATGATATGGTATCAGCGGGTAGGGGGTCACGTTCCACACGCGTATCCCTTGTTGTTTCAACGACTTGCGAGCCCATGACAGCCTCTTCTTGACGTGTGGTGGCAGAACTGGTGGCAGCAGAGTGAGCCGGGGGTGCATCCATTATATGAGCATAACTCTTTTGGTCATTGGGTAGCCAGCGTCCGTACCATCGCAGAGTTACGTCAGGAGAGCTATGCCCTAGTTGGTGCGCCACGTAGGTGATGGGTACGCCTTGGTTCAGCAAATGCGATGCAAAGGTGTGCCGCAAGTCATAGACTCGGTGACGGTGAATGCCGGCTCGCATGAGTACCTTATAAAACACCTTCCGCACCTTAGCCAGATCAAGCGGGCGTCCGGCCTCATTCGGGAACAGCCAGGGCACCTCATCGGTTCCCCGATACCTGAGTTCCAGCTCTAGCCGTTCGCAATGCGTCCGAAGGGTCGCCACCATCTCATCACTGAGATCTACCAACCGGTCTGTCTCGGTTTTCGTTCTATCTTTAAGGGTTCCATCCACTTCAATCGAGCGACACACCCGAAGGGTTTTCCCAACGAAATCAATATCGCCCGGTTGTAAGCCGAGACCTTCGCTCGGCCTCACCCCTGTTTTCGGGTAGAGTGTCAGGAGCGTGGCGTAGGTTTCGTCAATGAGGTTGTTGAGCCGCATGTCGTGAATCGTGGCATAGACCCTCAAGAGA
>JADFRB010000302.1 GCA_022561525.1 Nitrospinota bacterium | reverse complement strand
GTGTCGCCGTTTCAACAGCCAGAATTTTCATAGCACACCGATTCTCAGTTAATGGGGCTTTTGAAAAAGGCTGTCCAGCAAGGCCGCAGGGGAATTGGCGCCCGCAGCGTACATGAAGTACGTGAGGACGACAAAGCCCCGAGAACGCCGCTGGCGGCCTTTTTCAACAGCCCCATTCTGCAAACGACTAAGGGTTCGCACAAGAATAAGTTCCCCTGTTTGGATGCTGAGACACCTGTCTGGCAAGGCGCGAGGACTGCGCATACTCCTGAACGAGCAACGCCGCCAGACGGGATGGATCGACGCCCAAACAGAGGAAGTTATTTTTGCGCGAGCCCTAAAAGGCCGCGAGGGTAAACACATGTTTATCGAGAGGTTCATTGACAATGATTTCCATAAATTCCAACTCAACACTTCCGGCTTCCACATGATCTTCGGCTTGGACACCAAATGGCAACAGAATGGTACCGGACTCAACCTGTGATCCATCACGAACAAGGCGGAAATCCGATGTACGAATGGACACGACAGACTCTCCTTCGGAATTCACATAATCCAATTGTCGAACATGCAAGGTACGCTGATCGATCACAATGCGTTGGGAAAGGGTTGACGGATTCGTCCTTGGATTGGATGGAATATCAAATTGATACGTCTCATCCCCCTGCTGCACCGCGAGAGAATTTTCAGCGACCAATGGCAATTTTCCTAATAGAACCTCGATCGCTCGCAAACTCAAAAGGACAGGCAGACGCAATTCTCCCAACCTCTGAAAATCATCACTTCCGCCAACAATTGGCCTTGACTGATTCTTCACACGAAGCGCATAAAAACCATGAGACAGGACAAAATCAAACACCAACCCGCCAAACCGGGTAAAGCCTTTGATACGAAATTGATCCGGACGTTGGTAGAGAATCGTGCCCTGAAGAGATTGCGAAAAGGCCATACCCTTCCCTTCCAGCTCTGCTTGGAAGAGACCTTTGAGGCTGGCCACATTCGCCTCTCGCGCTTGCAATGTTTCAATGATCTTTGCAGATGTCTCCGAGGAAACTGGGAAAGTTTGAGGGACCGGAACAGTCGTACAGCTAGACAGCATCATAAGGAAAAGTCCCCAGCAAACGATGCTGACAAATCGTTGAGGACGGGCAGGCTGTGCCAAATTATTGATCGCGGTTATTTGCGTTTTACCCACGAGCCATGACCTGATCCAACACATCACCAATTTCCCGAACCCCAATGACTTCCAGTCCGGGTACCCCTGCCCATTTCGCGAGATTACCCTCAGGCAACACACATCGTTTGAATCCCAATTTCATCGCTTCTCGCGTTCGAACATCTATTTGAGTCACCGGACGAATTTCTCCACCAAGACCCACTTCTCCCAAAAATAAGGTATGGGCATCAATCACCTGATCTCGAAAGCTGGACACCACCGCAGCCACAATCCCCAAGTCGATGGCAGGTTCATCGATACGAAGGCCGCCCACGACATTGAAATACACATCCTGCCCGGACAGATGCAGACCGAGCCGTTTTTCCATCACCGCCAGTAACAAGGAAACACGATTGACTTCGACCCCGTTGGCCATGCGCTTGGGCATGGCATACCCCGTAGACGTCACCAAGGCTTGCAATTCGACCAGGATGGGCCGACTGCCTTCGAGAGTCGAGACCACCACAGATCCCGGACTCTGTTCAGGACGGCCTGCCAGAAACAACTCTGACGGATTGGCGACTTCTTCCAGCCCGGAGTCCTTCATCTCGAACACACCAATTTCATTGGTTGGACCGAATCGATTTTTGACGGCCCGCAGAATGCGGTAGGTGTGGCCTTTATCGCCTTCAAAGTAGAGCACCGTATCCACAATGTGTTCCAAGAGTTTCGGCCCGGCAATCATCCCATCCTTCGTCACGTGCCCAATGATAAACACCGGCACCGAAGATCGCTTGGCATACCACATTAGCTGGCACGCCACCTCCTGCACTTGGCTCACGCTTCCCGGCGCCGACGCGATTTGGTCGGTATAGACCGTTTGAATGGAATCCACGACCAACGCAGCTGGCTGCATCGCGTGCGTGGTTTTCAGAATAGTTTCAAGGGACGTCTCCGCCAAAATATAGAGAGACGAACTCGAAATCCCCAGCCGGTCCCCACGCATCTTGAGTTGCCGAGGCGATTCTTCCCCGGACACATACAGCAACGATTGCCCGCCTTGTCCCAACCCCTGCAACATCTGAAAGAGTAAGGTGGTTTTCCCAATGCCTGGATCCCCGCCGACCAGGATCACCGACCCGGGAACCACCCCGCCGCCAAGCACCCGATCCAATTCCCTTAGTTGCGTGGACAGTCGAGGCTCGGGATCAATAGCAATTTCGGTAATGGGCGTAGGTTTGTCAGCAGCCCCTTGAAGGACTTTTTGAATACCGGTTGAAGATCTCCCGGTAGTAACCTCTTCCTTCAACGAATTCCACTGCGAACAGTCCGGACACCGGCCCGCCCAACGCGGGGTCTGAAATCCACATTCCTGGCAGATGAAGATGGTTTTGGATTTTGGAGCTTTCATGGCAAGCGACTAACCCGAAATCGTTTCCGATTAGGGCCCGGGGTAATCAGTAGGCCTAGGAGGCTGTCCAAGATTAGACGGATTTACTACGGGTTACAAATGCTTCCGAACCTCTTTCCACGTTGAAATAATCTTAGCCCGACGGGGAAACTTTTCTTTTTTTGAAGGGTCAGAAAAAATCACCGCCTTGATCCGGTTTTTCACCAAGGTATCGGCAAACCCTTTTGTCTGGCCAATGCCCGCTTCGATGTGGTCCCAGCCGCCTTCCTTGAGTTGTTCGATGAACGCAAGCAATTTGGCTGGACCGGGTTGAATCACACGGGCAATCCCAGGAGGAAACTCAAAGGTTTTCAACCAAGCACGAAGGGTCTCCAAATTTCCCTTGTCGCCACGCAATAGATACACGATGTTATAATAAAACTTCCCGAGTTTCGTGAGCTCTCGTGGCGCGTCTTCATCAGGCTCACCCCACTTCGCGGCGATAAACATGGGTAAAGCAGGAAGCAAGAGTGCACCTCCATCTCCGGCTTTGAAGAGTGTCACGACATCCACGAAGAGAATCGGTTTGCGCCGCTCCCATGAAGCATAATTCCCAAAACCGGTGACGGCATTGACTCGCGGGCTCGACTCAACTTCCCCGACAATTGGATGGTTCCCCCGCATTTGAGTTTTGTACTCGAGAAAGGCACGACCATCCCCGCCCGTTAACGCTGTTCCAACATGTTGCCCCATCACCACGAACCGTATCGAGGCCAGAAGCAACACCGGCGAGGGCGGCGAGGACTACCACCGTTTCACGCCCGACCCCGACGGGGACTCGCGCGAAAGCGCCATG
>JADFRB010000301.1 GCA_022561525.1 Nitrospinota bacterium | reverse complement strand
AGGCTGCTGACGTGGTCACGAATCTTGATGGGGTGCTCCACGAGCGACCTGAGCGGCGGTCGTGGCCCTCTACCTCCCCTACCCCTCCTTACAAAGGAGGGGAGTGAAAAACTCCAGAAGTGACCCACACGATTTGGAGAAGAGCCTAATTAAGATAAGAACCATTCGCTTCTTTTCGCTCAGAGATTTATAATGATGTGATGATTGACATCAACATCCATGCAAATATCTCATTCCCATTCACACGTCTTGTTCAAATGTAAAAGGAGGACTCAATCATGAGGTTCACAGGAGTCACGACACTTTCCTGGTATTCAGTTTGTTCTCTCTCTAGCGTCTTCGTGTTCACCTTGGCAGGCCCCACTTTGGCAGCCTCCGACAGTTCTCCACATGGATCACCGCATGGAAATTCAAGTTACTCGAGCAAACACCAGGGTGGATATGGCTCTGCAAACATGCAGGCAAGCATCCATGGAGACAAGCACCATTCTAAAGGCTACCCGGGAATGGGTGATTCTCACCATGCCAAAAGTTTTGGACACGGTGGGAATTATAGCAAGGCGATGTCGGGACATGGAGGAGGTCACACAGGGATGGGTCGTAGGGGACATAGTGCCACCCATCCAGGCACACATCAAGGCGCGACGGAATTCATCGACCATATTTTAAAATTCAAGGATGGGATGAGCGTCACAGATGAGCAGGAACAGCAACTGCGGAATGTGAGAACGAATTACAGAAAAGACCGGATCAAAATAAAAGCCAATGTCCAACTGGCCAATATCGACCTGCATGAGTTACTGCGCGACAATAAATCCAGCCTTGGAGACATTGAAAGAAACCTCAAAAACGTGTATGCGTTAAAAGCTGATTTGAACATGGCTTCGATCAAAGCCAAACGGGATGCCAAAGCCGTGTTGTCCGAAGAGCAACAATCACGGATGGATACGATTCACGAACGCATTAAATCCCACGGCGGCAACATGTCCCACGCCAGCGGGTATTCCCGTAGTGGAAAAGGAAAAGACAATTATTAATTTTTTACGGTGCTGAAGATGAAGTAAAAAAGGGGGCCACTGTCGGCCCCCTTTTTTTTTAGGCGCAAAATGTTTCCCTGGGATCCCGTGTATGATCCAGAATTTCGCAGTAAAACAAGAGGGCTTTTCCCCCAATGTCATTTCGACCAACGGGAGAAATCCTTGTCTCGACCGAAGCGAGAGATCTTTCCCCCCGCGTCAAGATTTCTCACTCCGTTCGAAATGACAACGGTCCTCATGGATGTCCCAAACTCGATAAGGTAATCGAGCCCTTCCAAGCAAACTCAACTTCGGAATCCGGGATGATCTGACCAACTTTACTGATCATTCAGAAGGAATCGCTCTTTCAACCCCGACGAAATATAGACCTCCCCGTCTTCCCCCACAATCACGCCCTCGACTCCATCAAGGCTCTCGATCAGCGCCATCCCTTTCTCCGGGCCCATCACAAAGATGCCGGTGTCCAATCCATCGGCAAGCACACCTTCTTTCGCCACCACGGTGACGCTTTGGGATGCACGAGCCGGTTGAAGGGTTTGCGGATCAAGGATGTGATGATACCGAACCCCATCTTTCATAAAGTAGCGCTGATAATCTCCGGCTGTGGACACCGCCTCATCTTCCAATTCCAACTGGCCTAACAACGCACCCTCCTGACGCGGATGGTGAATGCCAAAGACAAACCGTTCTCCATCAGGCATTCGGCCAAATGTCTTGATATCACCTGAGATTGCGACCACCCCCGCAGTGGCTCCTGCTTGCTGCATAACATGGGCCGCGAGATCAGCGGCATAGCCTTTGCCAATGCCTCCAATATCCACGCGCATCCCTGGCTTGCGAAGGAACACCATGCGTGATTCTTTGTCCAGTAGGAGATTCTCTAAGTGAAGTAAAGGCCGAACAGCATCCAACTCTTCTTGTGTGGGAATCCGCCCCTCTCGGCTCACATTCCATGCTTCGACCGCCGGACCAATGGCAATATTAAACCCACCTTCGGTCAGCCGGTCCATCTCGATGGATTTCGCCAAGACTTCCATGGTCTCCGGGCTAACTGCGACGGCTGTTCGCCCCGCCCCCGCATTGATTCGCGAGAGCTCACTTTCAGGAATCCACGTACTCAGGATTTCTTCCAACCGGTGAATTTCGTCAAATCCCTTTTGAACAGCGTCGTGGGCAATCTGTTCGTCCGGTGCCACGGCAGTTAAAAAAACCAAGGTCCCCATATGCATTTGGCCACGTTTGACCAAATGGGGGGAAGCACCACATCCCATCAGCCCCAACACCAGGACACAGCCGAATACAGAACCTAAGAGTTTACGCATAGGGAGAGGAACCTGTTGCATCATTTCCTGAGTATGAATTCACGGCCATAAAACATCTCTCACTCCGATGCATGGAAATACATCGCGTGTTGGTGACCGTAGAAGCAAAGGATGTTTCTAATAAAATATACGTTCACAAGCTATTTCTGTCCATGTTTATTCATGTAAATCAACAGGTTATGTGCCAATCATTTCGTTAAAGAATGAGGTTGACAGGACCCATACGAATTCATTATTAATAATAGTTATCAAAATCAATTTAATTGAGAATAAATATCATACTAATTTTTACTTAGCTCTTATAACTATCCTATTTTTTGTTTTAATTCAATGAGTTCAGAAATAAAAAGCAGGCTTCCAGGACGGCCCTTTCAGCCTAGTGAGGCAAGATGTGAATGTGGCCATCTCATTGCAAAAATTCGTGGGGACAATCTCGAACTCAAATGCAAACGGTGCAAGCGCATTGTTTCTATTCCCTATGCCAGGATCAAAGAGCATGAAGTCAGCATATTTACATGCGCCAGTTCCACGACCAACTTTTTCAAATGAGGTTTTACAATCCGCTAAACACCAAAACGTAAACTGAGGACCACAAGAGTCCCTTTAGTGACGCTGAGGACCATTAGAGTCCCCAACAACAATTGGAGGTCGTTCGATGAAACGATTGTTGATTGCGGGGGCAATGTTGGTCCTCATGATTGTTCCCCAAACACAAGTTTGGGCTGAGAGTGAAGAGTTTACGCCGGCCCAACAAGAACAAATGCAGAAAATGTTTCAAGACTGGTACAAAAAACAGCAAATGATGGGCGGGGGCATGACCCAAATTGACCCACCATCTCTTGATCTTTCGGAAAAAATGCCTGCCTTGGGTGATACCACACAACGAATACAACGGTTTGGCGATACATTTACGGGTGGAAGTGGCCTTCAGGGTGGTCGAACTATCTACGCCAAACCATTCGTCAAAGCTCCTAAAACCATCGTCGGTGGGTACATTGATTTTACGATTACAGACTGTAATGGAGGCTCACGAGATTGTTCCCGTGGGTTAGAGTTTGACC
>JADFRB010000300.1 GCA_022561525.1 Nitrospinota bacterium | reverse complement strand
CATAAAACCCTCAGTTTAACGGCGACATAACTGGCTGATTTTATTCAGGTCAGGTTAGCCAAAATCACTGTTCAAGAAACAGGTGTTTTATAAACACCCCGGAAACCATAAATTGCCTATAGGCATCCTGCCTAAGGCGAGATTTCATTTTAAAACAACAAATCGTAGAATTAGTTTTTAGTTTGGGTTTGGCAACAAAAACAAGATGAGCTGCGGGGTGATTCCTCTCAGCCCAAGAAGTCCAATAGCATCGATATATCCCCGCTCAATCAATCCGGGTCTGGCTTTTCCGCCACAAAAACCAGGGTGTCCGGGTGAAAGGCATACCAGGCGAACCAATAGGCCATCACCGATGGGATCGATTGACCGGCAAGATCGGTGATCGAAGCACTTTGGGCTCTTTTGTTAAACCGAATGATCACTGAGCGACCATTGACTTCATCACGCACGGTCCCAGAGCCTTTTTGCAACTCAGCAAATGGATAGGCTTTGGCGATTCCTCCCACTTCAAGCCCGACAACCCATGCCTTGGGATGAAACTGAGAATCCATGTTTTGAGTAGGAAACATGAGATCCGCCCGTTGGCCGTAGCCGAGGTAGGGGTCCCGGTTGTAGTCTCGGAAGTAACCGGTCTTGGTGGAAAGTACGTGTGTATTCGGGTGCATCCTTCGCCACTCGCCCCAGGTTGTATGCTCCAGGAAAATGTGTTGCAACTTGGCGCCCGTCATCGGCCCAGCAATCGCTTCCATGGAGATTTGAGACCAGAGACTTTCCGTCTGATAGTCATACATCACCAGATCACTCTGGTAAAGCAGCCCGGAAACGCCAAATTTCAGTGGGCGACCATTCACGATGGGGGTAAACCCGATACCCGTCCCACAAAGCGGGCAGTAGGTAACCAGAATTGGTTTTCTGGCAAGGGTATCGTTGACGATCTCATGCCAATTGAGAATCTTGATCGGATACGCTTTGGCTTCCTCTTCCCTGGCAATGCCAAGAATTCGGTCCTCATCTTTGAGAAACGCAGCTTTGGCGGCAGTTACGAAGCGGGGGTTCAGGATGGCCGGAATGCCATCCTTCCCTGGGCCGCCCGACATAATCTGATCCAGAGGCACGCTGTGTTTTGAAAAATCGAAATCACCCGACGGATGCCCGGACAACCCCAGCATTCCCAGCGCCAGAAGCGCAACTCCCATGACGGCCATCCTTCGTTTTATCCCAGGCGTGAATGGGATCCGCTGCATGTCCTACTCCTTTGCATGTTCTACTCCTTTTCCGCACAAACGAACCGAGCTGGCCGCGCTACCCATGGGAGGCTGCGGCATAGCCTAGGATCGTACCTTTCTCTCCAACAACCCACCCGTGCTGAGCATCCATAAATTGGACAGCCCACAGCTCACGGACGGTGCCATCAATAAAGGCCATGCTTGATCCGAGAATCGTTGCCACCAGAACCCACGGCCCCACAGATCTGGTGTTGGCCCTGGTGTCCGGCAACGCCCGGAGCAGACTTTTGGCGATTGGCTGTTTCTGTTGGTAACGGTTGGCCATGTTCCGTGTCCCTCACACGGCGTCGCGAAGCCTGTCACCGAAAAGGCTAGGCTCCTCAATCACTTAGGTGGTCCCTCGCTCCAAGCCTTGAACCGTTTCCGCTCGATCGCCTCCAACATAACGGGCGACGTCGATGACGTCGATCACCAGCGAGATGGCATTCAGGGCCATCAAAGTGCGGACCCAAATGCCGAAGACATCGTCCGCCGGAATCTGATCAAGCCGCGTCCAAAGCCAATAGAGCAACGGGACCCACAGAATGTGCCCGAGCCCCAGGAGGCGGTTGAATCCCGTCAGCGCCGTCAAGCCGGTCATGATCATCATGCTGATCAGCATGGTTCCGACCACGACTTGGGCTTCCAGGAGATGGAGATAAAATAACGGCACGACCAAGTTGGCAACGACTAGCAAGAGGAGCCATAGCCGGGTGGGCATGGACATCTTCATCAGGCCCTCGTTGAATTTAATGAACGCACGCATGGTATCCCTCCTTTCCTTGACTGGATCATTTCCATAAACCAATGTCCCTCTCCTTTGTTACTCAGCTCAGGGCAGCAACGCAGGATTGCCGTGAGCCATGGCCAATTCGTCGAAAGACATGCCGGTGATGAATGACAGGTACCCTGGGACCAACGGCAAGACGCAGGGGGAGAGAAAAGAAACCACGCCCGCGACCAACGCCATGATGAGTGTTACCTCCTGCATCCTTATTTAAACCTCTTTTTCACGTTGTCTGTTATTTTGTCAAATTACTCACTTGCCAATACCATTATCGGCACCCAAGGAAAGCGATGGTACGGTCCAGACACATAGGTAACAGTTTAATCCAGGTACATGGGTGACAGTTGTATCAAACTCTTGGGCACCGAAGGAGGTGCCCGTATGGTCAAAAAACTCAAAACCCCCGTTTCAAGGGAACTTACCTAACAAGCACAGGACTCGCTCCCGCTTGTCATTCCCCTGCTCTATCACCCTGTACATGGCAAATTACTAATTGCCGCTCCCAGAAAGTCAGGGAGCGAGTTTTGCCTTAGCTCTCCCCGTATGAGTTTTTTGACCATACGGGAATTCTCGCTAAGGTAAGACAATCGATAGGTAGGTCTGGCCTTACAATGCTTGTTCTGGATTAATCAAGAGTCTATGCAGGGTGTGGATCTCCTGCTTTTTAGTTTGAATTAGAGTGATGAACCCCAGGGACATTCTGCTGGGCCACATGTTGAGTCGCCGTGGTTATGCCGATGGTTTCAGCGATGAGGCTTGGGGAATCAAGCACTTGCACCATTTCCACCGATGGGGGAGTGGAAAGCCAATGGATTCGGCCTGCGGTTGTTAACACTCGGCCCGTCGTGGTTGTCGTGAACCCTGGCAGGACCATCAATGGGCTGTTGAAGAGCTTAATGGTTTCGACCTCGACCGAAGGTATCAGCAGGAAGGTTTGGGGTTCTGGCCATAATGCGCTAGAGTGTCTGTTCAGAGGCCAGGTGGGCTGTTTCACGGTATCGACTTGATAAAATTCAAGACCAGTTCCAGTAGACAGGGCAAACAACTCCTGCGCCGGGAAATCGGAGTGGGGACGCCGCGCGGCCTGCAACACCTCCGTTTGAACCACGGTTCGGACCGCACCGCCCAGGTGGGAAAACATCTCCTTCACAACACGAAAATATTCTTGTTTGGCCTCCGAATCCATTCTGCCTCTTTTCAATGTTTCTTCCCACCAGCGGTCGCTGCGTGTGTATTTCTGCGGATCAAGCGTGTCGAACTGGAGATCGATCTCAGGAAAAAAGTCAATGCTTGTCTTACCCGCACGGGCGGATTGTCTTACGGAAAAATGTGCCACTGATACGACCAGATCGGCGATGGTGGCTCCGCCATT
>JADFRB010000299.1 GCA_022561525.1 Nitrospinota bacterium | reverse complement strand
AGATGGCACGGAGGTGAAGGTTCCTTTGGCCGACATCAAGGGCGCCCACCTCGTGTTCGAGTGGAAATAGGCGCTGAGCGATAGAGGATAAAATGGGTGACGCTGGCCAAATCATCGCAGCTTTTCAAGATATCGCCGCGACACAGTTACTTACTTGCAAAACAGCTCTCCCGGACAAAACGTGTGGACGCTCAATGACAACGTCATTACGTCGAGCAGCTACGCAGCATTGGACGAAAGCCGCCGGAGAGAGATCGCCCTGGCAGGGTGGGACCTGGTGGTTATCGACGAAGCCCAAGCCATTCAAGACGACCGAATTTTTGAAGAACTCCGTTTGCTGCTAAATTTACAGCTGAATGAACGATTCTTGCTGACTCTGGTGATCTTGGGACAACCGGAAATTCAGGACCGGCTTTCGGCTTTCCCTCAATTCTCTCAACGCATTGCGATCCGGGCCCATCTTCTTCCGCTGAATGGGGATGAGACCCTCGGCTACATTCAACATCGCTTGAAGATTGGGGGATGTCAACGACCAATTTTCACCAAAGAGGCCATGTTGCGGATTTTTTGGTACACAAACGGAATCGCTCGAAAGATTAACACCTCTGTGATCTTTCCCTGCTGAAAGGATACCTCGAGAAAGTTCACGAGATTGATGAGGGCATTGTGGAGCGTGCCAATGGGTACACGTTGTCGCGGGTGGGCCAAGATCGTTCACAAGCCATGACTCGGTTCAGTGATGTAGTCCGACAGCAGGACTCAAGTAGCGCGGGAAGGCCCCTTCTGTTTCAGCCCGACCCATTGGATCAGTTTTCCTCCACTCGGCCAACAGAATCAGATCCCAATTGGTACGACTATGTTCAGTTGGAATTGGAACATATCGCTGAGTTGGTGAAACAGACAAAGGTCATCTCGACAGAAAAGCTCCGGACAAACGCTACAGGTATTGTGCAATCACTCCAAACTGAAAGAGGCACGATGAGGAATGCCCACAAACCCCACAAATTCGAATTCTTGCTTTGGGTTCGCACCCAGATGACATAGAGGCTGGGTGTGGGGGGACGCTTATCAAGTACGCCAAGGCCGGACACCAGGTTTTCCTTATGGTCATGACCAATGGTGAACGAGGGGCCGAGCCGGATGTTCGAATCTATGAGCAAAATCAGGCGGCCATGTTTTTAGGTGCTGAGAAGATCTATTGGGGTGGCTATCCGGACACTAAAATATCAATGGAGCAGGAACTCATTCAGCGCATCGAACAGGTGGTCCAAGAGGTCAAGCCCCATTTCATTTTTGTCCATTATCAGGACGATACCCATCAAGACCACCGACATCTGGCCATTACCACTATGTCAGCCACTCGGTACACCAGGAACGTCCTGTTTTATGAAGGACCCACCACGCAAAACTTCTCCCCTACCGTTTTTGTTGATATTGATGCCGTCCTTGAAGAGAAGACCAAAGCCATTCTTGCTCATGCATCCCAGACTGGAAAAACGAATATTGAAGGACTGTTGATTACGGACTTTGTCCATTCCACCGCTCACTTCCGTGGATTTCAAGCCCGCGTGAAAAGTGCAGAAGGCTTTTCTCCTCTACGATTGTTCATCAATCTTGGCTCCTCATGATTCTCTCATGATTACCACGACCTCCATCTCGCACTCCAAGCCGTGGCTTGGACAAAACGAAATCCATGCAGTAACGGAGGTCATTCAGTCCCATCAAATTGGCCAAGGATGGCGTGTGGATACCTTTGAGCAGTCTCTCGCTACTTACCTGGGGGTCCGTGGTGGGGTAGCCGTGAGTTCCGGGACTGCGGCGCTGCATTTGGCCTTGCTGGCCCTCGGGGTCGGACCTGGTGATGAAATCATTATGCCCAGCTATGTTTGCACAGCACCCTGGATTGCAACTACAAGCATTGGAGCAATCCCCAAAATTGTCGATATTGAACCGACGACTTACAACATTGACCCCGAAAAGGTTAAGGAAGCCATCACGGGACACACCCGAGCTTTAATTGTCCCACACCTGTTTGGGCTCCCCGCCAATGTAACCCCATTGCAGGCCCTCAAGGTTCCTGTGATCGAGGATTGCGCACAGACTCTGGGCGCGACCTATAACGGACGCGCAGTAGGAAGTTTGGGGAATGTCACCATTTGCTCGTTTTATGCCACCAAGTTGTTATGCACAGGTGAAGGGGGAATGGTCTTATCAAATAATCCTGCGACTTTGGAAGCCGTTCGTGTACTCCGTGCTTACGATGGGAAAAGAACCCTCAATACGAGGAGCTTCAACTTTAAGATGACCGATCTCCACGCAGCACTCGGCACTTGCCAATTGGATCGTTTGCAAGAGAACTTGGAGCGACGTGCCGCTATTGCAGCACGATACTTCTCGAAGCTTGATCATCTTCCTATTGAACTTCCCTTTGTTCCTGATGATCGCACGCATATCTTTTACCGGTTCGTACTAAAGGTTGCCCAACCTCTCGATGACCTCCTTGAACGTCTGGAACGTAAAGGGATTCAGGGCCGCCGACCAGTCTACCAACCAATCCACCGTTACCTTGGTCTCAAGGGGTACCCCAACAGCGACCAGGCCTTTTCTTCAACTCTTTCCATTCCCATTTACCCCTCACTTCGCGACGAAGAAGTCGAATACATCATCACAATCCTCTGTGAGGAACTGGGGTGACCCACATCACTCAGGAGTCGAATTGGTGGACCAGCCCATTCATGGTCACCGGCTCTGGGAGTATTTTTCTCTTACTCCTCCCTTGGGTCCGGGATCTTTTTATTAATTCTGGCCAACGCTGGCTCTATATTTTTTCCCTGGCTTTTCTCGTTACCTTCACCTTAACGCCTTTGGTAAGGCGGCTCGGGATAAAATTCAGAGTGATCGATGTCCCTGACATTCGTCGGATCCACCTGGTTCCAACGCCACGCGTCGGGGGCATCGGGGTTTTCTTGGGATTTTCCCTGTCCGTACTCGGCAACTGGATCATCCCCAGTGAGATGGCCATTATCCTTTTGGCCGGAATTCTCCTGATGCTGGTGGGCATCGCAGATGATACCTGGGGGCTCCCCGCCTGGTTTAAGTTGCTCGCCCAGTTAACCGCTTCGGGCCTGGTCATTTCCTGGGGTATGGTTCTGACCCTTTTCCCCTCCGGGCCCTTGGGGGATATTGCAAACATTCTTCTCACGGTGTTTTGGTTGGTGGGAATCACGAATGCGTTTAATTTCGTTGATGGGATGGATGGGTTGGCAGGGGGACTGGCCGTGTTAATTGCCTTTTTCCTGGGGGTCAGAAATGGACCCAAGTTTTTGGACAGTAAGATAAATGAAATTTCTGCCGTTCATTAGGCCGCCTTTGAGTTACCCAACTTCCCGAAGTATATTGGGTCCGGTGTGCACCGGTTTAGCGATTGG
>JADFRB010000298.1 GCA_022561525.1 Nitrospinota bacterium | reverse complement strand
TCACGCAGATATTCTCGCGCCGAGCCAGCAACACCTGACTGCCATCGGTACTGCCATCATCCACGTACACAATTTCGAAGGGAGCCGTTTGCGATTGCTCCAACGCGCCGAGTACCTTGATGAGTTGATTGGTCAAAGGCTGAAGGTTGTCCCGCTCATCTTTAATCGGCACAACAACGGAGAGCCAAGGTATGTGGGTGACAGTCATGAGTGCTTGATGTTTTCCGTGGGCAAAGTGAGTGTCATGTGTAAGATTGAGACACTCGGGAATGTTGAGTGATTTGGAAGGAAAGTTTTACGTAATTTGCTGAGGTATTCTACTCAATCCATAAAAGAAGGGTCAAACGATCGAAGGTCGCTCCTCTTGGCAATGAAAGGCGTTGTCAATCTAGGAACAACGAAAAGATGCCTACGTGGTCCCAGGCTAGAGTCTGCAGGATGTATCGAGGATAGGAGAGAATGCTAAGAGTTTTTGATCACGCGAAACCGCAGGGTGCCCATTCTTGACATCTCATTGGCTTCATATCCGACGAAGATATCAATATGATAGTGGCCGGGTTTCCATCCTTGTTCCGAAGGGGGAAAGAATTTGAGATATCCACTTTCGTCTTCCAATGTGAGATACGCCATATCTTCATCGATCATGCTCTCAGTTGCCCCCCCCTCGACGAAATCATGGTACACCTGTCCAATCACCTGATAGCCCTGATAATGTTTAAACACCCGGAATACGACGTATACCGCTGAAGCGTCTACAGTGAATTGGTCCGTCGGTCGTACGGGGTAATACAAGTTTCCACGCCGAAAATCCAAGTCTTCGTCAAAGTCTTCTGCCAGGGTGATATCTAAAAAGAGCCCTTCTGGTTTGTGGTCAAGTGGTGGCTGGCTATTTGGGTCGAGTTCCCGATGATTATCATAGTAGGGAAGGGGATTCGGAGACGCATCTGAAGGATTAAAGGGGATCGTATCAAACTCAGAAAAACCATGCCGCGTTTCAGCTGGATCGAATGGGGCGGGTGATGGCGTGAGGGTATCTGGTTCTTGAGCCCTAGCTTTGCTCGTGTTGCCCATCAGGATGGGCAACACGAGCATGATCAACAGGCCAATGGTTGCAGTGAGGAGTATGGTGTAAGGAGTGAGAGGGAAAAATGAAGAGTGAAGGGTGAAGGGTGAAGAAAATCTGGACTTATAACCCATTACGCATCACCCATCACGTGTTTCCAAGTTA
The DNA here is from genome assembly GCA_022561525.1 of Nitrospinota bacterium. GTDB lineage: Bacteria > Nitrospirota > Nitrospiria > Nitrospirales > UBA8639 > Nitronereus. The sequence continues at coordinate 2,218 of JADFRB010000298.1, read as the reverse complement.
TTTTCTCTCAGGTCCCAAAGCCCCTGTCTCCTCCATCCCCAACTGGGCCCAGTCACATCTCTCTCGCCTTCGTGCGCGGCGGAGCCGGAGTCCCGAATCGACCCCTTCGGCGAGGGCTGTTTGAGCGCAGCGAGTTCCCGAGCCATCTTGATTCGGGACGGAGGCGGAAGCACCCCGGAGAGCCTGCTTCTGAGCAGGGTCGTAGGGGCCGCGTGCGGGCGAACATGGTTTTGGGCACTTTTGCCGAAACCAAGTGTCTCGTTGCGCGGGGGCGCAACCCCGCATACAAATAATTTGTTCGTTGAACCATCGAACCCGGACGAGCTGAAACCAAAGACGTCGTTCCTCACTACTTCCTAACGGCCATATCCCTTTTCTGTCAAGAAAGCTCACTTCCTTGCGGCCCCAAAAATCTGTTTGTTAGAATTCTAAGTCCTTGATCGTAAATTTTACACTATAGGGCAGTTTGAGGTTTAATTCATGGCCGCACAAACGGCAACAACCGAAGATTCACTTCCCCAGCTTTTAGGCGATTTTTTGCCCATTGATGTCTGGCAGATTCACATGAACCACGTGTTCTATGGGCTTCGTGGCGGGCAACTCCGTGACCTCTATCAAACCTTTGCCGCGGCGGATTACCGACTAGGGTTTGCCCTAGCCGCTGACTATATGGATCGAGTGCAGCAACGCGAAAAAACCAATCCCTCCGCGTCCTCCACGCCTCTGACAATTATGGAGTGGGGATGTGGCAATGGAAACTTAGCCGCGTGTTTCCTGGATCGAGTGCGGGCTTTGGATTCGGCTGGGACGGTGTACTCACGCATAGAATACGTTTTGATCGATTCATCCGATGTGGTCCTGGACAGTGCTAAAGCTAATGCGGATTTGGCCAAGCATCAAGGTCGAATCAAGTTCGAGCAGGCTCAGGTCCCTGAACTGCAAGGCTTTGCTGACGGTTCGGTCGATCGTATCATTTGCAACGAATTTTGGAATGAATCTTCCACCAAGCTCTTACTCCGAAAAAGCGGAGATATCATGGAAGAACATGTTCGTCCCAATCTCAAGGAAACTCGCCTGCAGGATTTCCCGGATTGGACAGCGTTTATAGAGGCCTTCGAACACAACGATGTTCCGACGCTTAAAGGGTTGCCGAGTTTCTTGGAAGATATTGTATGGGAACGAACGTATAATAAAATTGAAGCCAAAGACGTTCCGTTTCGACGGCTCATCACGGATTTTTTAAAGTTCATTGATGAGGAAGTGTTGGTGCCCTATAATGTGGGAGCGGCCTCTTCGCTCAAAGAAGCCACTCGGCTGTTGGCCCCCGATGCCATTGGCCTCAGTGCCTTTGATGCGGGAACGGCGGACCTTTCAGTGCTCAATGATCCCGACAAGCCCTGTTATAACCTGCTTGGCGGTCAATTTAGTTTTATGGTAAATTTTGCCTTGCTTGAAGAGGTGGCCAAGCACTTGGGTAGTCGAGAGGTGCACATCGAACCTCAAAAAGAATTCGTCGGACGGAATCTTGGGACCAATGTGATGAGTCTCATGGATGTACTGGCCTCTCACCCTCGTTTGCCGGAAGGTGACCCATGGGAAGTCGATCAATTCATTCTCAAAACGATCGGAGCCATTAATAGTGCGTATCAAAGCCCGTACCACCGGACCATTGAATTTCCGGTTCCGCCAAATATACCAAATGATCAACGAGAAGAATTAGAGCGCCTTCAGGGTAGTCTGAAGTCTACGGGCGTGCCTGATACGATTGCGTATTTAACAGAGGAAGAAGTGTTGGGCGTGGCGGGGAAATTGGAAGAGCTGGGATACGACCGAGAAATACTTCGTACGGTATTGCAGGCACCGGCGCAACCGGTCGATTATTTTCATTTCCTTTTTGTTCCTGTGGGGGAGAAAAGCAGTAGGGAGTGAAAAGTTAGAAGTGGAGAGGCACAGAAGAAGAGGGTTCTTTACAACAAATATTACGCAATTGAAGTAGGCGGACTGGGGTAGATCACACTATTCTTAGACGTAGGTTCCAAGGTCGATCATCGCAGGGCTGTTGAATATTTCATGCCAAGATCCCATAAATACGCCAGAGAAGATGACCAACACCAGTGAGAGGGAATGTTCAAAAAAGCATGCCCTGAGTCTTTCCGAAGGGTCTATCCAGCAAGGCCGCAGCCCTTTTGACGCGCGGAGCGTACTCTCAGTACGTGAG
>JADFRB010000297.1 GCA_022561525.1 Nitrospinota bacterium | reverse complement strand
TGGTACAATGGAGACGAAGGTAAAGCTGAGGCAAGGAAAGGAGTAAGCGTGACCATCGACAAAGAATATAACGCGGACGGGCAGGAGATTGTCAGCGTGGCGACTGCGGCCAACATGCTACGGATTTCACCAACGCAGGTCTACAGACTAATAGCTCAGGGAGACCTTAATGCTTTTGAGGTGACAGCCGGTAGGCGTCTGCTAGTGTCCGAAGTGGCCCACGTTCTAGCCACTCGCAACCCTGGCACCCGACCATTGGAGCGTATGACGGTTCAGTAGGAAATAATAAAAAGGGCCGCGTAAACGGCCCAATCAACACAGACAGGAGATTCAATTCATGTCCGTAGATACTATTGTAACATATCCAAAGCCAAAAGTCCACCCTGACCCCGCTCCCATCATTTGGCCCCAGGACCAGCTCAACCTAGACACAAGTGTCAAATGGGTTATCCGCGACTTTCTCCGTCGAGGTGCTCTGACCACAGTAACCGGCTTGCCAGGGACGTTCAAAAGTCTGCTCATGCTGGACGCTGCTGTCTGTATCGCCAATGGTCAGCGGATTGCTGGCGGCGTCATAGGTCACCGTGATGGTGTTGTCTGGCGTGGTGATCGTAGTCAATCGTGAAAGGTCATCATAAATTCAGGAGATGAGCTGGTTCATTTAAGCCGACGACTCCGCACCATAAACACAGTCATTTTCTTGAAGCGTTTTCACCATTTAGCAGCTAAGGAGGAGGATGTAATAGTCGTGCTGAAATATTTTTGGCCCGGATGCGGGTTTGAGCTTAACACCCGTCGAGTCATTGTGCGAGACGGTTTCATTTTCCATCTCGGAAGGGCGCTTGCTTTCTCAGAGAGTTTCTTGTAGAGCTGGAAAGAGCCACGCGATTCAAGGAGCCCTAACCATGACACGTATTGAACAACTGGTGCAGACATTACCGCCCGAGCTCCAACGCGAAGTCGAAGACTTCGCCCAATTTCTCGTCGAAAAGCGCCACGGCCCCCAGCCTGTCCGCTTTCTCCGACAAGATTAGGGGAGTGGGTTGCGGGAGTTTCGGGACCAATATTCAGCCTTGCAACTACAACAGAAGGCAATGGAGTGGCGCGGGGATTCCTCGTGTACTTGATTGATACGAATGTGTGGCTCGAACGGCTGCTCGACCACCCCCAGGCCATGGCTGTTGAACAATTTCTCGCCCACACGCCCACCACCGCCTTATTCCTCACCGACTTTGCCTTCCATTCGCTGGCCATCATTCTCCTCCGCTTGAAGAAGCCCACGCTCTGGCGCACCTTCCTGCAAGATACCATGATCGATGGCCACGTGTCGGGCTACTCTCAGTCCTGCCCCAGGAGATGGTCCGTCTCAATGAGGTAATGGACGCCCACGGGTTAGACTTTGATGATGCCTATCAATATACGGCAGCAGAAACCCATGACCTCACAGTCATCAGTTACGATACAGATTTTGACCGCACGCCGCGTGGCCGCAAAACCCCATCGGATTTCCGCTAAAAGACGCCGCCCTTTTTCTTTTAGCCGCTCGCAGGAGGACGTGTGGGTGGGTAGGGCTCCGAGGCTGTTTCTTTGTTTGTGCGTTTTGCACACCTTACCGCGTCTGAGCAGCGCGGCGAGTTCGCATAACGCTCGTTATCCGGCGCAGCGACCCGGAGGCCCGGCCCCACGAACCGCAGGCGGGGCCGACCCTCCAGAGGATAACTCGCGTTATGTGAATCGGTTCGGGGTCAAGTCTTGCAGTGCCATTTAAGGAAGAGAGTTGGTTTTTAATTTCAAAAGTCTAAACTTTAACTCGGCTGGGTATTGGGGAAGCATTATGTTTTTTTGCCAAATATATTGCCTGTCAAGACCTGGTCCCCAACCTGGTTCCACGAGCACATAATAATGGTTGGTCATCTGACAATAGGCCTGCACGACCCAGTTAAAACTGGTCACAGACGTTGCCAAGGATTTCCAGCCAGGCTTCTCGATCGTCATCAGATCGATAAATGGCTTCGCGCCTGTCTCCTCGTGAGGCAAGATGATACAGCGCACCCGCAAATTCCAGTCGTAACGGTCTAGCCACGGTGTGAGGATAGCAAATAATGTAGGAATGTGAGAGCACCAACACCAGCGCACCAGGATAGCAAATAATGTAGGAATGTGAGAACTGACCCCGCATCCGCATCTGACCCCGCATCCGCATCCGTGACCCCGCATCCGCATCGGGAATGTGAGAACTGACCCCGCATCGACCCGCATCCGCATCCGTCGAAGCGTTCGAGAGTAGCTCCAGGTGAGCACCAGTGCTCTACTCTACCCGCACCTTTGACCCCTATCCCTTATTGACCCCTATTCCTTATGGCGGCGCTTCAGGCAAGTGGAGAAACTCTCCCCGGCTTAACGCAAACCCATCATTCAAGTCCTCGATGCCTTTCTCCAAGGCACATCAGGAAAACGGGGATGATGGGAATTCGAGGGGAGAATCATAGGCTTTGGGTGCTGGCTTAGTCCATTGCCCGACACCTTTTGACTTCGTTTCGCTCTAATTACCAAACAGCAATGATGGAAACAATTAAAAAAATCCCCATCGCTTCATTGTATGTTATAGACCTTACTTGGAACACGTCTGTTAAGAGACGATTCCAAAAATATTGAAACAATTTGGAACCCCAAAAGATAAATACCCCAACAAGCAAAAAACCTAAGAAAACCGCAAGGCCAGGATTCCATTCATATACCCAATCCCAAGGAACCTCTGATTTTTGGATGGGTTCAAAAAGAATTTGGGTAGAAACAAAGAAAACAAGATAGGCAAACAGTAGAACATTAAATGTCGGTGTTATATTGGGCAAACGACTCATGGAATGCTAAAAAATCAAGGAAATAAAATGATCGATGGTCTCTCGAAAGGCTGTCCCCCAACTCACTTTTTTTTTAAACTTGATGGTCAATAGTAGAAGAGAAAATATTACAATTAAAATACCGAAAATGCTTATTAGTATTGTACTAAGTTCCATCAGTTATAGAACTACTCAACAACTTGGGTTATCAGGATCAGGGTTGCCATCATTATCGTCATTATCATTATCACCATTATCCTTGTTGCAATTGACCTTGCAGGATGGGGAATCTGGATCCCTCCAATTTGGAGTTCCATCTCCGTCGTCATCCCAATTTGGGTTTCCATCTCCGTCATCATCTCTTTCTATATCCCCAGACTCAGAATCTGGATTCATTGGATCAATATCCGTCCCTTTTTTGCCCGGTTGTGATAGAAGTTTCTTTAATAACCAATTTAAGAAATCTTTCACAAACGATGCGTACTTGCCACTTGGATCACTCAAATTGACTGGATTATTGAAAACGTATCGATACAAGTTTTGGTCAAGCCCACCAAACCCAATTGGATCTTCACTCAGGAACCGTCCGGTCTGTGGATCATAATATCGGGCACG
>JADFRB010000296.1 GCA_022561525.1 Nitrospinota bacterium | reverse complement strand
TATTCAACAGTCCCAATAAGGAAATGCTTCAACTACACACTAGATATCTCCTGAAACATTGCCTGAAACCCTTTTCTACATCCAGATGGGTCTTGAGTCTGTTGACCGGTGTACTATTGGCCGTGACCGTGCAGTGCTCTGAAGCTCCTGAGGACACGCGGCTGATGGCCAACGCAACCGTACAACCCACGCTGCAAACGTTCACGCAAGATCCCATGCCCACAGTCCAACCTGTGGGAGTCCCGTTCCCGGCAAACGAGATCTTTATTCGCGTGTCCAAAGATGCCATGGCCTCCGTAGTCAACATTTCATCGACTCGCAAAAAAGAAGAATCGAGCCAGCGTAATCCACTGCCATTTTTTGATGATCCGTTTTTTCGCCGGTTTTTTGGAGAGGACTTTGAGCATCGATTTCGCAAACAGCAACCCAAGCAAGAGCAAGGATTGGGATCAGGGGTTATCGTTTCTTCGGATGGCTATATCGTGACCAACAATCATGTGGTGGAACAAGCTGATAAATTAACGGTGCTGCTGGGAGATAAGCGAAAGTTCACAGCAAAATTGATTGGGACTGACCCTAAGACTGACCTCGCGGTTATTAAAATTGACGAAACCCATCTGCCGACGTTGCGGTGGGGCAACTCGAACAATCTCCAAGTTGGGGAACTGGTGCTGGCTGTGGGCAATCCCTTTGGCCTGAATCAAACCGTCACCATGGGCATTATCAGCGCCATTGGCCGAGCCAATATGGGAATTGTGGATTATGAAGATTTCATCCAAACCGATGCCGCCATTAACCCCGGGAATTCCGGAGGGGCACTCGTCAATCTTCAAGGCGAGTTGATTGGGATTAACACCGCGATTTTTTCTCGGACCGGTGGATACATGGGAATCGGGTTCGCCATCCCGAGTAACATGGTGAAAAACGTCATGAATAATCTGGTTAACCATGGCAAAGTGATTCGGGGATGGCTCGGGGTTTCCATCCAACAACTCACTCCGGAACTGGCCGATCAATTTGGATCGCCGGATTCTTCCGGTGCCCTGGTCGGAGATGTTGTCAGTGGAAGTCCCGCAGAAAATGCTGGCCTTCAGCGAGGCGATATTATTCGTCATTACAACGGCACAAAGGTCAAAGATCCCACACACCTTCGCTCCCTCGTTGCCGAGACGTCGCCAGGGACCAGCGCATCGGTTTCGGTTCTGCGCCATAACTCCCCCCAGGAACTCTCCGTGGCCATTGGAGAATTACCCAGTGATCTCACAGCCATGCGAAGCTCAGATCCTGATCGGCAGAAGAACCACGCGTTGTCTGGGATCATCGTCGAACCCGTCCCGCCTAATCGCGTACCCAAAGACGAAGGGGTATTGATTAGTCGCGTTCAGCCCGACAGTGCTGCCGAGCGCGCCGGACTCCGACGGGGTGATATTCTCATGGAAATAAACCGAAGCCCGATCCGCCATGTTGACGATTTCCACCGACTCACCCGTGACCTAGGACCCAAAACGCCTGTCTTGATCTTGCTCAAACGCGGGAATGGCACGATCTATGTATCCATAAAACCATAGGAGCCTGTCCGAGATTACGGATCACAGTTCAAGATTTTTCCATCAATCATTCTCCATCGCGGATTCCTTGATTGCACTCAAGCTCAAGGGAATGGTAAAGTCTGGTTCGCATGTCGTATAATCAGGAGCCTGTGATAGCTTCACACTTCATGCGTGCGATAATTACAGATGTACACATAATAGACGGTCCCATCGTCTAGCTTGGCCTAGGACGGCACCCTCTCAAGGTGCAGACACGGGTTCAAATCCCGTTGGGACTACCAGCCTTCGCTTGTGGAGCTTCGGCTGGCAGACCAGGAAAAAGCTGAAGCGGAGGCTGTCCGCCGTAGCCATAGCGAAGGTGGACTGGTTTAAACTTTCTCCTAAACTCTCCACCACTCCCACCTTTCCTTCGTTATGAAAAACCCAACACTGTTTCGCTTGACTTTTAATATCCCAGGTAAGCTCGGCATATAGATGTATTTTTCAAAGGACACAAAACCATGAGATCGTTTCATGATGGAGCTCAGGACGGACTCGAACCCTTAGAAGCACTAGATCCGTCAAAAATTCAATCCTTCTCGGACCTGCTCATCGCCATGCAAAAAACCGCCTTTGGTGGCCGTCGGCTTGGCGAAGCGTTCGACATTCTGAAAGCCATGATCAACGACCCGGATTGCTTCGTCGTCATGACACTCTCCGGCGCCATGACCATCGCCAAGATGGGGATGATCATGTGCACGATGATCGATCGCGGCATGGTCCAAGCCGTGGTTTCCACCGGCGCGCTCATTGCCCATGGCCTGAGCGAGACGGTTGGGCAAACGCATTACAAGTATCATCCCTCGATGAATGATGTGGATTTGTTTAATAAAGGCTACAACCGAGTGTATGACACCTTGGAAATGGAATTGAATCTGAATCATGTCGAACATGTTGTCGGAGAAACACTCAATCGCCTCGATCCCGACCAACTGCTCTCGTCTGAACTGCTCACCCGTGAACTGGGGAAAACACTGACAAATGAATACGAGGGACCAGGCATTTTGAAAAGTGCGTTTCTGAAAAAGGTACCTGTGTATATCCCCGCGTTTACAGATTCTGAGCTTGGCTTAGACCTGTCCATTTGGGCCATGGGAAAACATCGGCACACCACATCAACACAAGAGACAGGGGCTTCGGATGGTCAAAAGGTTTGGAATTCCTTGAAGCAACACCATGCCACCTTTAACCCCTTTTTGGATCTCAACAGCTACACGGAACAATTATTGGGAGCCAAGCGGCTTGGCATTTTTACCATCGGTGGGGGCGTGCCACGCAATTGGGCACAACAGACTCCTCCGTATATTGAAATTCTCAACTTGAGACTCGGGACGGAGATTACACCACCACGTTTTCACTACGGCGTTCGCATTTGTCCTGAACCGGATTATTGGGGAGGTTTGAGTGGATGCACATACCAGGAGGGGATCTCTTGGGGTAAATTTGTTCCTCAAGAAGAAGGAGGACGATTTGCCGAAGTGCTGAGCGATGCAACCATCGTGTGGCCGTTATTGCTAATGGGATTGCTTGACCAAGACACGCCTCAAGCCGATGAAAAATAAACTCGGCATAGGTGAATCATTTCTCAAAAGATTTGACAGACTTCACGTCTACGCCCACAATGAATTACAATGAATTAACGTATTGATCGGAGTCAAAGGACACCATATGCTTGTACACTTTCTACAACGATTTTCGGCGAACCTGTACCAACACATCCTCGCGGCTAGACCCTTCCAAACCCTTGCTGTGCTTGTCATACTCTTGATGATGACCCTCCCCGCCAGTAGCCAAGATGATACGTTCCTGCTTCGCGAAGACGATCGAGTCCGTGGAGATCAACAGGCTCCTGTCACCCTTTTGGAATAT
>JADFRB010000295.1 GCA_022561525.1 Nitrospinota bacterium | reverse complement strand
GGTCGTTGGGCCCTACGCCCCGCGAGCTCTCGGCCAGGAGGCCGGACTGCTCCAGGAGGGCGATGTTGTTAGGCGTTCCCATCATAGCGGTCGCCTGCTCAACATCGTCCAGGGCCTCCAGCTCCCGCGAAAGGCGCATCAACACGATGGAGTCGCGGTAGGTGTTCCTGAAGACCAGGTTCGTCGCCGTCATCCACGCACCCTGGCCTGCGCCGTCGGGACTGACGGACGCGGGTCGCCCGACGGCTCCGCATCGCGGGTGGCCAGGGCGATGTGCATCCCCACGAATAGCCCGGCCAGGCAGTCCCATCCCGAGGTGTGGCCCACGCCCGCGACCTGAACGGCGGCGCGAGAGCAGCGCGATCGGATGTCCGCTTCCAGAATCCGCCGGACCAGCCGATGCACCCCGGCCGAGGCGACGCCCTCCGCGGCATATGTGAGAAGGGCCGCACTTATCCGCGTGGTCCCGGCTGCGGCGTTGCGCACAACGCCCTCCGCCAGGGCCGACGTCGAAATGTCCATATCCGAGTCGGCCTCCCACGATGAGGCGTGGCCACCGGCGGCCCGGTATACAGACCTGAGCGCGACGATCATCCCGCCCAGAAAATCGTCGCCGGACGGCGTGAGACCGGGGCCAAGGCCACCAAGGAATGGTTAGTGAGCAACATTTCCAAATACGGCATTATTCATTTGGCCACTCATGGCGAATTTGATGAGGTGAATCCGCTGTTATCTTCCTTGTGGCTTTCGTCGCCGCAACCGGATAATCGAAAGCTCACGGTCAAGGAAATCTTTGGTTTGGATATTCATGCGGACCTGGTGACCCTGAGTGCCTGCCAAACAGGGTTAGGGAAGCTCAATGCCGGTGAATTAATCGGCCTCAATCGAGCCTTTTTTTACGCAGGTACGCATGCGTTGGTCTCGGCTCTGTGGCGTGTGGATGATTTATCCACCTCGGTCCTTATGAAGCATTTTTACCGCAATTATGTCACAATGAATAAAGCGAAGAGTTTGCGTCAGGCTCAGCTCATCGTCAAAAGGGACTTCCCGCATCCCACGTATTGGGCGGGATTTAATTTGGTCGGAGATTATTTGTAACAACCTGCCAGATGGTCAATTACAGAAATCAACAATGAGGCATGTATGAAGAAAACCATTGCGAATGTAGCTTTCCTTGCGTTGGTGTTTATATTCATCCCTGGGCTGTCACAGGCGGAAACCATGTACGCCAAGAAAAACGGTGTGAAAGTGACCGCTGAAAAATCGCCTACATCCACAGTTGTGGGTAAACTCAATACCGGAGATCAAGTCCAAGTGGTCAAGAAAGTGGGCCGGCAGTATCAGGTGAAGCTTCCGAATGGAAAATTGGGTTGGGTGTTTAAATTCAAATTGTCGAGCAAAAAACCCGCAGGAAAAACGAGCGGCAGTTTGCTCTCGGGACTCACAGGGAAAACGACCATCGCAGCTCGTGAGTCTCGATCGGGAGGGAGTATTCGCGGGTTGAAAGAGACGACAGAAAATTATGCCCAAGGAAAAAACATCGATCCTTCGCATCGACGATCCGTCGATGCCATGGAAGCATTTCGTGTTTCCGATGGGGAGTTAGCCCAATTCCAACAGGCTGGCAGCGTCGGCGATTATTCAGGAGGTGGGTAATGAAACGGACAACAATTGCAATGGTGATGATTATCGGCCTCACCTTCTTTGTCTCCGAAGGCTTTGCCTTTTTCGATCAAATTTTTAAGGCGCCGCCCAAGAAGCAGCAAAGTCAAGGAGGTCAGGCCCAAGGAGGGCAACAAGAACAGCCTGGCTTGCTCGATGTCTTAGGAGTGTTTGGGGTCAAAAAGAAAGATATTGACCTTTTAAAGAAGGGCGTAGGTGTCGTGCAGGCCCTGCAACCAATTGGAGAAGAAGCGGAAATTACCTTGGGGGAGGCCGTGGCGGTTGAGGCTTTCAGCAGATTTGGCGGCGAATATCGGGATGAACGGCTGACTCGCTATATTAATCTTGTTGGCAAAACTATTGCGGATGTCTCGGATCGTCCGAATCTTAATTTTCACTTCGCCATCTTGAATAGCCAAGAACAGAATGCCTTCGCCGCTCCCGGCGGCTATATCTTTGTGACCATTGGATTATTGAAAACCTTAAAGAATGAAGCCGAGTTGGCAGGAGTCTTGGCGCATGAAGTCGCGCACATCACGCAAAAACACATGCTCGAAACCATTCGAAGAGGCGCGCTCTTATCCAATGTCTCGGAATTAACCTTGTCTGCGATGAACAAAGACCCCAAAATGTTTTCCAACGTCATTGACGAAATCACCGACAAACTCTTCACCAAAGGCATGGACAAAGACAAAGAGTTTGAGGCGGATGTCTATGGCGTCGAGTTTGCTTATCGTGCAGGCTATCATCCCAGCGGCCTGCGGGATTACTTGAAAACGCTCAAGAGCCAAGAAGGCCATGCCCAGTCCCGTTTTTTTACTACGCATCCTTCCACCCGTATCCGGATTAGCAAAATCGAAGGCTTGCTAGGGCAGTATTCCGATGGAATGAAATTCCCAGTTTTGGCTAAGCGGTTCCAGAGTTATCTTGGGGCGTGAGTTAGTGATGAAGCGATCTGTTTGTTTGAAAAAACCTATTGAATGTAGGGTTGGGAAACAGCTACCCTGCATTCTTGGGAATTGAGAATTTAGTGATCAGGAATGCCTACAGTCCTTCGAGATGGTCCCTACCGGTTCTTCTTCTATGCGGGAGATCGTTACGAACCACCTCATGTCCATGTTGAAAGAGAAAGTTGGATTGCAAAAATATGGATTGATCCAGTTCGGCTTCAACGTTCTGGAGGCTTTACAAGAATCGAACTCAATCGTATTCTAAGGGTAGTTGAGCAACACCAAGAACAATTAATGAAGAGTTGGCATGAGTACTTCAAAGATTGAAGCTTCCGAGCTTAAGGCCCAACAGGTTGTGGTGTCTGATGAGGCCTTAACAGTTGATCTCATCGATGGCAGAACATTATCTGTGCCTCTAGGCTGGTACCCTCGCTTGACTCATGCGTCACCACAGGAACGTGATAATTGGCGGTTCATTGGTGGGGGTGAGGGAATTCATTGGCCAGACCTGGATGAAGATATTAGCATTGAGAATCTGTGGTCTGGCAAACCTTCCGGCGAGAGTCAAGAATCGTTCAAACACTGGCTGAGCACTCGCCAATCTTCCAGCAAGTCGCCATCCTAGTTTTACAGTCGTAAGATTGGTGTGGCTCTTTCTATCTAATATGTTTTGAATGCCGGGTTTCGCCCCGGCACGCCGAGGCACTTTTGTTTCGGCAAAAGGGCCCAAAACCATTTTCGCCCGTGCGCGGCCCTACAGAGAATGATCAAAACGTTCGTCAGCAAGGCCGCAGGCGCTTTGGCGCGCGCAGCGTACGCGTTAGTACGTGAGCACGGCAAAGGGCCGAGAACGCCGCTGACGGACGTTTTGATCATTCTCTT
>JADFRB010000294.1 GCA_022561525.1 Nitrospinota bacterium | reverse complement strand
CCAGACATTCATCTTCCTCAATTCCGAATTCTCTTCGAAATGAATCGCCTTCGACCTTGGGAGAAAATCGCTCCACATCAGCCCCTGTCGGAATGGACACGACGTGCTGCTCAGAAAACCCATGTTCATCGATTAAATACTTTCGGGTCAATTCGCCCCCGGTCGTCACAATCCTCTGCACCAGACGATGGTACAGAATCCGGTTAATCGCATGCTTCGCAATCGGAGTAGATTTGTGTCTCGACAGTACGACAACAGGCTTCAAGGCAGAAAACCACGCGGCAAGGCTCCCGATCCAACTATCTCGTGACCCATGAGTATGGATCACCTCAATCCGATATTTCCGAATAATGGAGCACAGCCGAAAAATGGCCCAAGGATACAAAGCCTTGTTCATAGTGATGGTCCGACACGGGACTCCACGTTCTATAGCTAAAGCCAGTAACCGACTGCCGTCCTGGACCAACAAAACCACAAAGTGTCCGCGGCTCCGAAGACCATCTACCAATGCAAGCGTCGCATATTCCTGGCCACCCAGCTCCATTGAGGATTCCATATGGAGAATGCGTAAGACCCTCACGTGTGCGTTTCAATCTCACAATCCTGAGGCCCCTGTTTTCGCATGATTTCCCACAACTTCGCATACTTCACAAAGGTGTAGTAAGCGTACAAGCCTGACAGAATTAAGCCAGGTTTTCGATCGAGAAAACCCCGCCGGAGAATAAACATTTTAAAAAACGTGAAGGCTGGGTGCGTGATCAGTTGATGCCAAAAAAATTGGTCCTTCCGTTTCACCATCTCCTCGACCATTAAGGTCGAGTACCGATCCATCTTCATCAGAAACTGATCGATATTCCGAAAAGGATATTGATCCACATGCTCTTTGAGGTAGCCGATATTTCCCGAAAGTTCAAACGTCTCGTGCACGAGGTCTTCTGTGTACCGCATGCGGCCCTTGTGAAACAATTGAGGTTGGCGATAATCAGGATACCACCCACAGCGTCGAATCCGCCGCCCAAGAAAATAATTCCGTCTTGGCACAAAATACGCATCGGCCTGAGGTCCTTGTTCTAACGTCTTTCGAATTTCATCACGAATTTCCGGCGTCGCCCGTTCATCCGTATCTAAACTAAACACCCAGTCATGGGTTGCATGAGCCACAGCCTCATTACGGAGTTTTCCGAAACCCGCAAAATCGTGTTGATACACCTGATCCGTAAACTCTCGACTGATCTGTGCCGTAGCATCTGTACTATGAGAATCGACCACAATGAGCTCATCAGCCCATGCCAGGCTTTCCAAACACGCTCGCATATTGGGTTCGTCATTATACGCAATAACCACCGCAGATACTTTTTTCGACGATTCATTCATCAAGGATCACTCCATCGTGAAAATACGTGAGGCGTGAAGCGTCATGCGTGAAGCGTGAAGCGTAAAAATAACTACGCTTTCCCCACGCTTTACACATCACGCTTTACCTCTCCACCGTAGCCAAAATACCTTCAGCGCGGCCCACCACATCCTGGACCGAAATGGACGTCAAGCATTCAAGCGGGTTGTCATTCCGACACGTTCGCTCCCCACAAGGCCGGCAGGGAAGAGCATGCGTCAGAACATGAGAACCTGATTCCATCCCATACGGCCCGGTGGCTTCCGGGTTGGTGGGACCGAATATCGCCAATATCGGAATCCCACGTGCTACCGCAATATGTAGCGGCGCCGAATCATTGGCAATTAAGAGCTGCACTCTATCAAATATGACACCGAGCTGGCGAACGCGAGTCTTCCCCATCAAATTGACCACTCGGGAGCCCAATGCCGCCTCAAATTGTCGGCTGACCTGCGGATCTTCCGTTCCAATAAGAACAACCTTGACCCGGTCGTTTTTTATCAAAGCCTGAGCCACTTGGACAAATCGATCCAAGGGCCAATTTTTTATACTCTGACGAGTCAGAGGGACCATAGCGACAAGCCGGTCGGCATCGGTCACACCAGAGTCCTTCAACCATTGGTCAACGGCTTGGCGGTCATCGTCATGGCTGGGCAACCAAAATTCAGGGACATCACTCTTTGCCCCGAGAAATTTCGCCACGGCAAGATTTCGATCCACGGCGTGCATATTCCACAAACGCCAGGACTGCCCTGCAGAAATGGGCAACTTCACGCGATGCGTATAGAACCAGGGGCTGCATTCACGACCTTGAGCAAAGCCCACGACCACAGGGGCCCCGGTCAATTTGGCCATGAAGGCTGACCGGAACAATCCCTGCAAATCAACGACGAGATCAAAGCGCCGTTTCCTGACAGCACGGACAACACCCCACCACTGCGTCACGCCAAGTTTCACAGCCAGGACTTCATTCAACAACGGATTGCCCTCCAGAATTTCCGCCCATTCCTGTTTGACCAACCAGGCAATCCACGCCTGCGGAAACCGTGCCCGTAAGGCTGCAAGTGTTGGCAGGGCATGAATGATGTCACCCAACGAGCTTGGCTTTATGATGAGGATTCGTTCGGGATTCACATTCAACACGGCACCATACCCATGGCCTTGGGGAATTAAGGGGAAACAGCAGCCTCATCCAACACATTCAACATCAGCCAAAATCCAATCCACGGCGTCCTGTAAGCACTCCGCCACATACGCGACAGGAAGATGATGGGCCCGGATCATCCGAAGCTCCTCTGCACTTGTAGGCCCTGTTGTCACCAACAGCCCTTTGACGTGTGTCTTAGCGGCTAACTCAACATCAATAGATTTATCACCGACCACATAGCTCTTCGCCAAATCAATCGGATAGCGAGCCATGGCCTGTTCGATCATCCCCGGGTTGGGTTTTCGGCACTGGCATCCGTCATCAGGATGATGCGGACATATAAAGATGTCATCAATCCATGCCCCACCATCCCGAAGTTGCTCACGCAAACATCGATGAATCCCATCTAGGTCCGCCTGGGAAAAATAGCCACGCGCCAGTCCGGATTGATTCGTGACCACCAACACCAGTATGCCAGCATCATTGCACCGCTTCACTGCAGTCACCGCATCGGGAAACAAGACGAACTCTCCGGAAGTCTTGATGTAACTCGTATCAGGATTCAACGTGCCATCACGATCAAAAAAAACCGTCGCGCGGGATTGATCGACTGACATTAGGACTCAAACCTATAATTTTTGGAGAGGAGACACATCACGATCTTTCAACCTAGAAACCGCAGTTGGATCACAAAAGTCCGCGCAAGCTCTTAGGGTCCGTCACGAAATAACCGGGACAATTGGCCGAGACGATTTTGGAGGGAGCCAAGGAGCGAAGAGCGCGCCTACCGGGAGTATGGAAGCGATGAGCGACGCCGGCGGAGCCCAAAAGCGTCCGGCCCTCCGGGGAGGCCCATCTTTGGCCCGGGGCGGCGTTGCTCCTCGGTCACAGAGCCCCGCTAGGCTCCCTCGTCGCGCCTTGCCCCGATCACAAATCTGGGCCTCCCAATTGTCCCGGTTATTTCGTGACGGACCCTGAGCGCACC
>JADFRB010000293.1 GCA_022561525.1 Nitrospinota bacterium | reverse complement strand
AGGCTATGTCTTTGCCGAAGGCATCATTATCCTCCTCTCCATTGCGTTGACAGGATATGGATTGAGACGATGGTATTTTCACGATATGAGCAGTGCCGTGTATATCTCTCCTCAAGCCCTGTACACCTCGTTCACGCTTCTCATCGTCGGAGGCTACTTTATCATCGTCGGTGGGCTGGGCGAACTGATCAGGCGAACGAACTGGGCCATCGGTGAATCGATCGGGATTCTGGTTGTTTTTATCGCCACTATCGGCCTCATTGTGATTCTCTCTTCACGACAGGTGAAAACAGAGCTTCGGCTGTTGCTCACACGCCACTTTTTGCGTTCAAAATACGATTATCGCCTCAAATGGATCGAGGTGACCGACGCGTTTCGGACGTGCGATTCCGTTGATAGGATTTTAGACAACTGCCTGGAATTGATGATTCGAACGTTTGGAGCCGAACACGTCACCATCTGGCTTCACTATGAAGCCGATGGACGATTTCACCAGGTTCGTTCCGCGAATATCGACGCTCCCCCCCACCCCTTACCCATTCAGCATCCCCTTCACGACCTTATACAGTCGGGTGAGGAAATCATTGAACTTTCCCGTGTTGAGGGCACAGACTCACCTGGGTGGAAACCGTTCTTACATACCACACACGCCCTGTTGTGTATCCCGTTACGAACCACCGATGTGTGTCACGGTTTCATTACGCTCAGCCGCCAATTTGGACACCGTCATTATCGACAAGACGATTTTGATCTCATGACGTCCATCACCCATTACGTGTCCGTGCAACTCACTCAAGCCAAGCTGTCCGAAGAACGGACGGCTACAGCCAAATGGGAAGCCGTCAGCCGATTTTCCACCTTTTATCTACACGACCTCAAAACCCTGATTGCCGGCCTCTCCATGGTAGCCCAAAACGCCAAGACCCATGGCCAGGATCCGGCCTTTCAAGAATCCGCCATGCGGACCATCACCAATACGGTCACGAAACTCACCGGACTTATTAATAAACTGTCGGTGCAATCACAAGCTGTCACTGTTGAACACGCGGAGTCTTTTCACACGGTCAATATCAATGACATTATTCATGAAGCCATTCGGTCCCTGGCGACCAGCATACAAGAACCCATGTTATCCATGGCCCAGGCGTTACCTCCTGTCTCCATCGTCCCCGATCAATTCAAGCAATTATTCATGAACCTCATGATGAACGCCACGCAATCGGCAGGGGATTCCGGAACCATTCACATTTCGACGAAAGACACACAGGGAAACGTTGCCATCACCATTGCCGATTCGGGACCGGGTATCCCCGAGGCTCAATTACGGACCCTTTTCCAACCATTTAAAACGACGAAAAAGGACGGTTTGGGGATTGGGCTCTATCAATGTAAGACGATCGTGGAACAATCCAGAGGCTCAATTCGCATTGAAAGCCAAGAGGGGCAAGGAACCAATGTCCATATTGTCTTGCCAGCGGCCTAAGCACCGCTATCTGACACGCGGCACGTGAGAGGAATGATATGAAGACACAACTGAACCAACCAATGAAGGATTTGCCGGAGGATGCCATGGCGACCAAGAACAGGAAAACCCCTCATCCAACTCTCTTGCTTGTCGAAGATGATGAAGACCTTCGGCAACAAATGAAATGGGCGCTAAGCTCAGACTACGAGCTCCGGGAAGCTGGAGACCGAACGACCGCCATCCACATTGTCCAAAATGAGCCTGTACATTTGGCCATTTTAGACCTTGGGCTACCTCCCCGACCCCACGAAGCTGTCGAAGGGCTTGCGGCTCTCGAAGAGATGTTATCCGTCAATCGGGATTTGAAAGTCATCATGGCCACCGGCAACACCGATCGACGCCATGCACTCCGAGCCATCGAACTCGGAGCCTATGATTTTCTTGAGAAACCCATTCATGTCGAAGTATTGAAAGTGGTGCTGGAACGCGCGAACTACCTCCTTCGTCTTGAACGGGAAAACCGAACCTTGAAAAAACAGGAAGATCAGTCAGATTTCGAGGCTTTGATCGGAACGAGTGCGCCCATGCAAAAAGTCTTTGAAGTGGTCCGACGAGTCGCCAAGTCCGATATTTCCGTTCTGGTGACCGGAGAAAGCGGAACAGGGAAAGAACTCATTGCCCGCGCACTCCATCAACAAAGTGACCGCGCACACGGAGCATTCGTGGCGATTAACTGTGGAGCCATTCCCGAGAATTTATTGGAGAGTGAATTATTCGGACATGAAAAAGGCGCCTTCACCGGTGCCCATACACGCCGCAAAGGCCGCATCGAATCCGCCGACAAAGGCACGCTCTTTTTAGATGAGATTGGTGAGCTGCCAACTGCCTTGCAAGTGAAACTCCTTCGATTCTTGCAAGACCATTGCATTGAACGAATTGGAGGTCGGGAATCGATTGAAATCGACGCAAGAATTATCGCCGCCACCAACGTAGACCTGGATCGAGCGATGGCTCAAGGAAAATTTCGGGAAGACCTCTATTATCGACTCAATACCATCACCATCCCAGTTCCACCCTTAAGGGATCGAGGGGGTGACATTCTTTTGCTTGCCGAGCGATTCCTGTCACGCGTCGCCGACGGAGCTAATAAAAATTTTGCGGGCTTCACCAAGGAGGCCAAGATCAGCATCGAACGCTATCATTGGCCTGGCAACGTGAGGGAATTAGAAAACCGCATTAAACGGGCCGTCGCCATGGCCGATGGCAACCGCATTACCGCAGAAGATTTGGAACTGGATTCCCCCAGGGTGGGGTATACCGGACATTCCCTCAAAGATGCACGAGAAGCGATCGAACGCGAACTCATTCAACGAACCCTTGAAAAAACAGGAGGCAACATTACTCGAGCCGCCTCAGAACTGGGAATCAGCCGTCCCACTCTTCATGATTTAATCGTACGATACTCGCTTCGCGAGCCTAAGGAATCTTAAAAAAGGTAGCCCATCAATAACAATGACTAAGGACTCGCAACCCTCACTCGGCCCTCGTAGAACAATGGCCTCCTCCTTTCACAAAGATTGCATTCCTCAAAACAGGTGTCGATAGATCGGGACCTGTTTAATCCTCTGCACCAATACCAATTTGAGCACCCATAGGGTGCTACCCCATCCCCACTTATTTTCCCAGGGCAACCCCCAGCTTCACCTCCTTACCTTTTATAATGTCTGTAATTTTTCTCACTTCAAGCTTTATATGGGGAAAATCCATCCGTCGCTTATCTGGAGGGAAAGACTCCTCACCGTTCTGCCAACCACCTCATCACCGACAAAACCCCGTCACGAATCTTACTCCCTCTTTCTCCGAACCCAACTTGTGAAAAAATTCCCTATGCCATTCATTCGAAATCTCCGATTCACGTTAAACCGAGAAACCGCAGTTGGATCACAAAAGTCCCCGCAAGCTCTTAGCGCACCTCGCAAAACAAAAAAATGTCTCATCACCACCAAGGTGACCACGACTTTTTCTCTTTCACGATGCACACCAATATCTTACGGGTCTTTTTTGCGCCCAACTGCCGTTTCTAGGTTGAA
>JADFRB010000292.1 GCA_022561525.1 Nitrospinota bacterium | reverse complement strand
GTGCGGCACTGGGACTTCTTGCGGTCAATCACAATAAGTTTAAGGAGAAAGGTGGGAAGTTGAGTTTGGTCAACCCGCAACCGGAGGTTCGCCTGATTCTGGACATGGTCGCCATGCCAAAACTCATTCCCAGCTTCAATTCCATTGAAGAGGCCCTCGCCATTGTCCCAAGTTAGCCCTCGTGGTTTCTCCAACCCATGCAACGGTGATGCAAAGATTTCATGTACCAGCACCAGCTGATCGCGGCATATTGTTTGACGAGACGGCTCTTCCAAACCTGCTTTGAGTTTTACCAATCCTGTCCTGATCTTAGGATAGGCCTGGCGAAGGCAAGGCGGGTTCCGTGATCCGCGATGAGCAGAAACGGGTAAAGAGCAAAAACTCATCCGTTTCACATATCACAAGATGATGGCCATGAATGCGCTGATTTAGGAGACTGCAGCTGGCTGTGGGGCCCCTGCCGAAAGGCTTCGAAGGGTCTTCTTGGCTGTTTCGAGTATATTCGTAATTTCTTGGGGATTGCCTAAATCAATTTGGAAGATCCCCGACATTTCTAAAAATCCATTGGCGATACGATCGAGACATGTTTCTAATTCGTTGAATTCCATGCCGAGCATGGATTGCGCCGCAAGAGCCGCTTCCTGCGTGGCCTGTTCGGTTTGTGGATCACACCAAATGTCCGCTAACTTGCCCGAGAAGGCTACGGTTTTCACGACTGGCAAGAATTCTTCAGGCACATCCATTTCCAAGGGGTCATGACTGCAGCGAATGGCGGCCTGTAACAATTCGGGCAACTGCCAGGTTTCAGCTAACCACGCTCCCACTTCGCTATGATCGGCCCCAATCTTCTCCCTCTCGAGTTCCTGTAATCGCGTATGGTTCCGGTCGGCCTGTTTCATGATTGTTCCGTACACATCCATATGCGTTTCGCTCAAGACCAATACGCCAATATCCTGAAGTAAGGCCGCCAGGAAAATTTCTTCACAATCGAGGACTTTAGCCCACGTCCCGATCACACGACCTGACACGCTCGCCAACAGTGACCGGCGCCAATATTGATTATGGTCAAACCCCTTGGCCCCATGCCGTCGGAGGTCTCGGTATAACGAAAAGCAAAAGGCTAAGGTGGCAATGGAATTCATTCCCAACAACGTGATGGCCTGAGTCACGGTAACCACTTTATGCCGTGAGCCTCCGTAAAAGCTTGAATTCGCCACATTGAGCACTTTCGCGACAAAGGTGGGATCTTTACTAATGACATCCCCCATCTTCTTAATATCCGCATTTTCACTACGACACATCTGAAGGACTTGCAAGGGCAAGCCAGGAATCGCCGGGAGTGTTTTGCAATTTTTGAGTCGTTGGATAAGTTCAGGAGTCATCCACTAGGCACCTTTCTTTTGCAAGGGTTCAGGCTGGTATCGAACACGTGATATCGCACAGTAACCTCATCATGACTGTCTTGATTCTCCCTAACAATTATCGGCCAAATCGAATACGACTTAAGCATAATGAACACAGACGGTTATTGGGCAAACCTAGTTTGGAACGAGCCTCATTCTCCCTCACCACCACCAAAAATGTGGACAGATCGTGAGATTGGGCCAATAAAACATCCGAGACCCAGAACGCACCCAGGTAATTTTCACCAAGAGATTCCTCCCCCTTAGCGGGCGGCCAACACCCAAAAATCATTGAACCTAAAACCGGCAGTTGGAAATCTCGGATCCCTTCGACTGCCGCGGTGACCGCGGCGCTCAGGGCGAATGGACTCTCACCGAACGGGTGACGGCCATGGCCCTCGTTCGTGCTGAGTCCTGAGCATGTCGAAGGGTCGAATCATGAACAGGAAAGCTGCCATGTAACTGCCGTTTTTAGATTGATTTTGATATAGCCAAATGCGGAAGTTTGAGCTGCCTGACCTTCAGGGCACCTCTAAAAACCGTCCTTTTCCGTGATGGCGGCGTCAGCCGCGTGCTCAAATCCTCCTGTATTCGCCCATACACTCCGGTTTTCCGCGCGCGGCTTCCTTGCCCTCACAAAAAATGCCTGGTTTTAGAGGTGCCCTTCATCTATTCCTTGAAGATCCTTCCCTGCTACAATTGCACTTTCAGGATTTACTCATGAGGGAGGATTCTGGTAATGTTTTTTTGAAAAATTTCCTACACCCGTGAGACAATTTGATTTCAATGATTACATAACTATTTTTTGGTTTTTTCATCCTAGGAGGAAGGAGTCAGTCTTTATGAAACGATTCATACTACTTGGGGTTTTGATGAGCGTGATGACACTCGGCGGATGTGCAGGGTCAGGGGAAGTCTTTCAACTCCGCTTGCATGATGTGATGCATCCTTCCATGGAACACGCCGGAGGGAACCTCTCGGTTGTGGTGTCCGATTTTAGCGATCAACGTCCTCAAACCAAACATCTTGGAAGTCATGTCTGCATAACGGGCCACATAACCCATTTTGACCTTATGGATAGCAATCTTGGAAAAGGCGTCTCAGATGCATTTGTGGATTTTCTTCAAAAATCAGGATTTCAAGTAAACAACAGTGGTACGAGTGGAGCAGCGGATGTTCGCATTACGGGGAAAGTCACCACGTTTTCGGCCAACGCTACGGGGAAATTTCTTCGCACGAATCTAGAGGTTGAGACGATCATGGAATTTGTCATTGCCAATGTGGCGGACGGCAGCACGATTCGCATGACGATCGGAGCCGGTGGAACAGACGATGTCACCTTTTTTGGTCCAGAGGACATGGAAACCCTCATGAACGAAGTCCTCCAAGAAGGATTTGAGGAACTGATCGAACAAACCGTCGTACAGGGGAAAACACTGCGCAGAAAAATTTGACATGGTAAATCACAGACTTTGTTGATTTATCGCTCTTCGCACAAGCCCGTACTGACTTTTTTTAATACATTCCTCCTTATTCCTCCCCCCTTTGTAGGGGGGCTTGGAGGGATTTTCCTATCCGGATCTGGCCAAGTTTGACAAATACTTTCCACGTTCGCTCGTCGGCCTTTGGTTTTCAAAGATGCTGCAGTATGTGAAGTCATAGTAAAATCCCCTCTACCCTCTTTTTCAAAGAGAAAGTCGCACAACATTCCTCACCATTATCCAAATTCCCACACCAATACCCAACGCCCTACCTCATGGCCTACGTTTCCGTACATGGCACTTGCGCCCATTGGCAGGAAATTTCGTGGTCGCATTTTTTCCCCTTCCGGTTTTGGCCAAAACCTCTTGAACCTAGAAACGGCAGTTGGACGCAAAACAGCCGTGTAAGTAGAGTGGTGTGCATGGTACAATACAAAAAGTCGTGATCACCTTGGTGGTGATGAGACAGTTTTTTGGGTCTTCTCCCAAGTGAGTGGGTAAATTGGGGCGAGTCATTTCCTGAAAGGCTTGCTGGAGACGAGGTGGGTGGGTTTTTCTACCGTGGGAAAAGTGGCCAGGCTTTCTTGAGGCTGCACCCTGATCATCCCTCCCCTTTGTAAGGGGACCTGCCGGAGCGCTTTGGCGAAGGCGTGGGCTAGGTGGGGTAGAGCCCG
>JADFRB010000291.1 GCA_022561525.1 Nitrospinota bacterium | reverse complement strand
CGCGCGGAGCGTACTCTCAGTACGTGAGCACGGCAAAAGGGCGAGAACGCCGCTGGCGGCTTTTTTCAACATTCCCACAATGTTTAATTTGTGAGGAAAGCCACATGCTGAGGAGTTCTATGAACCACCGAATGATCTTCAGTCTCGTGGTGGTATGGGGGATAGTAGTGCTATACACCGGGTGCGCGGCACCCCATTTTTTTACGGTCACGATTTATGAAAGTCCGGATCGAGTTGTCAAACTGCAGGCCGTGCCCGATGCCAACAATGGAAAAGGCTTTTCCCATCCGGCCTACATTGATCAGGAGAAGCTCGCAGCGGTCATGCGTGGCCTGCAGGTTGAGATCCATAACGCGGCATTAGCCATTCCATTCATTGGAAGGACAAGCAGCGAAGGAGGCCAGCGAGCGTTTAGTGACCGTGAGATTAAATTCTTTGCGCCCTTGTTTGCCAAAGGGTTGGCACAAGCCACACCGGAAGAATTGATCACCTTTTACGAGACCGCGGATACCTCTGATTTGTATCAACTCACCACGTCGGGTGGGCTGTTTGTTAAAGGTGATGAAATTCACTTCATATTAAGCAACCACACGGTGAAGACGCGAATCTGGCAGGATAACGAACAGTATGAAGCACCCTATCATTTACGGCCTATGGAACCAATTGAACCACAACCTGGCCGTCTCGTCTTCGACCCCTCACATCTTATGGTGGAACCTAAACGAGGGATACTCAACATTGGGCTCACAGCCAAACCCTGGGAGGTGGGGGTGCGGTACAAAGAACTGGAGTAGAGTCGTCGGGTCCTATAGTTTTTTCAATATGAGATAAAGGCTCTATGTGGTCATGTCGAGCCGACGGGGACCTCTCCGGGCGTGGGAGTGGAGAGATTTCTCCTGGGGGTCGAAATGACAAAAAAAATGCGCCAGGAACCTTTTCTACCTCTGGAGGAGTGAAACTCCTCAGAACGACACATCCCACTGGAGGCGTACACGTTGTTCAGTGAGGGCGGGTCCCGTTGGTACATCCAGGGAAAGGTGTGATGCATCCACAGTAATTTTGTTTCTGTGCCCTGCGAAAAACCAATTGAGTGCTCCCGTGAATTCTCGCAAGGTATCGTTCCCTGCGGATACGTTCGGGTCTACGAATGCGTACCGGAACGCCACTTCAAGCGGTTTAGGCACGACTGGGATAAGGTAATGGGGAAAATACCCGACTTGCGAGTAACTGCCCATCAAATTGGTCTTCGAAGGCATGACAGATGTAGTCCCTGTAAAGCCATTTAAACCCACACCAGCCCCGACATCTTTTATTTGCTTCCAGTGGAATTCATGTTGAATAGAAAACCCCCGCCATTTCATAGCAAATTCTTCCACCATACCATCGGTTCGAAATTGTCCATCTGCGGCAATTGTATCACTTGTAAAGGCCAATCCGAGTGATAGTGATGTGGTAAAACCGGATTGGAGTGTTCCGCACCCGCTGGAAGACCAGCGGGTACATTTCCCAATGTTGGTGAAGGCGCTAAACGCTATGCTGGCAGTAGGGTTCTCATGGTATTCCACGTCACTTTGGGAAAATTTCAAATCCCGACCCAAAAAATTCCACTGAAAGCGGCCCAGCCACATTAGGTTACCGTCATCATTGGCTTCACCTGTTCCTGAACCGGTGAAGACCCCAACATAGTACCAGGAGTCGGCAAAAGTGCCAGGAGCCAGGTGGCCCATCAGCATCGCACCAGCTTGCCGATCAATCGTAAAGACCGTGTTGACGATAGAACGCTCAATAAATTGCTGTTTGCCTGAAGAGTCTACCCGCTCACGGTTGTAATTGACTTTCCATTGCCCGACTCGTAATTGAGCCCATTGGTATTTGTCCAGGGTGAATCGCCAAGTGATGAGAGAGGTAGATCCTGGGGAACTTCCTGAATCCGAAGTTGGTTGCCAATTGACTTCAATATAATACTTAATCCAGGGTTGATACGCATGCCCCCCCACTTTCAGTCGAACTCGGCGAAGTTCAAACGTCGCTTCTGGATTGTCACGAAAATCGACCGCACTATCCTCATTGCTGCGATCCGGGTAGGAAAATCGACCTTGAAAACGCCATTGCATGGACGTTCGCCAATTCCCATCTTCGGTTGCAAACCCAAATCCTTTTTTGGACCAAAATGGGATCGCAGGAACATCTTTGCTCTTTTTCTTTTCCCCATACCCGGCAGCCTTTTTTTCTCTATCGGCTTCGATACGATCCCAGTCTTCCTTGCTAATGATGCCTTTTTCGCGAAGTACCTCTGTGAGCACGTCCCCACCGAATACCGGAAGCCCGGAGAAAAGAAAGAACATGAGGGATCCCGAGAAGATTATCCGCTGTAGTCTCACACTGTTCCTCTTCATGAATCAGAACCTTCTAAATGGATATAGGGAAATATCGTATCCCAGGTTTTATGGCAAGTATAAAATTGTAGGGTTAAGAGGAAGTTACAGCAGGGTCAAAGAGGAGTAAATTCTGGAACAGGAAGGTGTAGTCGAAAAACAAGAGAATTTGGAAATGGACCTTTTGGAAAGCTAGGAGCCTGTCCGAGATTTGGGGTCGTCTTAAGGGGGTGCTGGTTTATTGGGAACCCAGGTGTGTTTTTTCTTTGACGAAGGTAGGTTTCATAGATGGGTCTGTTTGAGAATTATAATACGCAGGGTTTCGCCCCTGCAGACGAAGTTCCCTCGACGGATTCGGGACAGGCTCTTTTGTTTCGAGGGCTCAAAACCATTCTTGCCCGTGCGCGGCCCCCCGCCCCCGCAGGGGCAAGCTCTTTGGGTGC
The DNA here is from genome assembly GCA_022561525.1 of Nitrospinota bacterium. Taxonomy (GTDB): domain Bacteria; phylum Nitrospirota; class Nitrospiria; order Nitrospirales; family UBA8639; genus Nitronereus. The sequence goes on along the minus strand of JADFRB010000291.1, from coordinate 745 downwards.
CTCCGCCTCCGCACCGAATCAAAATGGCTCGGGAACTCGCTGCGCTCAAACAGCCCTCGCCAAAGAAGTCGATTCGGTGCTGCGGCTCCGCCGCGCCCAACGCGGGTTGAGGTGAGTTTTTGATATTCTTAACCCTGCCAAACTCTCGACAAAAGATCTAACGGCAAATCTCTCCCACAGGTGGCCTTATAAAGGGTAGCGTCCCCATTTTCCACTTTTTAAAAGATGAAAATTGAAAAGGATTGTGCTCTAGTGGGAAGACCAGAAACAATTATGCGGAACAGGTTGCGAGAAATCTAACTTTCTTCAGTGAGGGATCAACTTAACTTTGGATGAGAGAAAATTGTTTAGCGAACGATCAAGGAAAAGAGGTGGTGCACTTATTATGTGAATCCAAGAGGTGTAAATTTCGTTTCATTCCTAGAAAATAAATCTTTCCCCGTTTTTCTAAGAAATGAAAAGGAATGCCTTGGGAAGTACCGGGTCGCTAAACAGGTTGATAATAGAGCACTAAGAGGTGTTGAGATTTTAATGGGAGAATCGCATAGGTACGGCCATCATTATCAACAAACTCGATTTCGAACATGTCTGAACTCAGCGTCTCAACCACAGTCCCTACCTGTCCACGACGCAAGCCATGCTCTGGAATGTCATTTGTTAACGCCACCACATCTAAGGTATGGATTTCTGAGTTCATTAGGTGTTTAGTCCCGCTCCCTTTTATTGGCGCACCCAATGTTCGACT
>JADFRB010000003.1 GCA_022561525.1 Nitrospinota bacterium | reverse complement strand
CAAGCGTTTTACCGTCCTCTTCGGTGGTCCAGACGACGCGCGCGAGACTTTCGAGATTGATTTGATGGACGATGCCGGTTTCAGGAGGGATAACCGTGAAGTCTTTGAACGCCTTCTGCCCCCAGTTGAGGAACTGATACCGCTCCTCCTGCTCACGATGTTCGTCAATCGCAGCCAAATTGAGTGGCCCCATCCGCTCTAATCGCGTTCTGATGATACGGACACGCTCCCGCCATGCTTCCGGACCCTCGATAATTTCGACAGAAGTCTCGGCATCATCCTGAGCAAGGGACTGACTTGACAGTTCTTCTACGGACTGTCCATAGGTCCCGGTCAAGGTATCAATGACTGTTTGCAACCGCGTCCGTACCTCCGCCAATTGCACTTCGATCTCTGCCCGCTTTTCACGAGTGGATGCGAATGCTCTTCGAATGTCAGCCAGCCGCTGCTCCAACTCTCGAACACGAAGCATCCCTTCATGATGGCGTTCTTCAACCGTGTGCAATTGTATTTGGAGCTCATCTTTCCGTTGTTCAAATTCTTTGAACAGCACCTCGGCTCGGGCTTGCGCCACTTGACTGTCTTGTGCCTTCAACTCGAGCGTATGAACTTGCTCAGCCAAAATGCGCAGTCGCGATTGTCGAGCTTCTTCTTCCTGTTGCATCCGATCCAGATCGGCCTGCGTTCGCTCTCGGCGTTCATGTAGGGTCGTCATCGTAAGCCGGGCTGCAGTTAACTGTTCATACAATCGGGTGGCCTCTGCCTCGAGTTCCTGGAGCTGGGCCATGAACAGCCCCAAGTTGGTTTCTTGGGTTTTCTGGTCATGGCCTAATTGGACCAGACGATCCCGGCAGGTCTGACTTTCTTCCCTCAGATTCACGAGTTCCTCTTGGTTCGAGGCTAACTCCTCGGTGAGCGACTGCACCTGTTCCTCGACATCAGACACGTGCTGCTCGGCATTGCCAATACCATTTTCTGCGATCAGGACCTTCCGCTCCGATTCTTTCAACGACTCATCAAGGGTCCGCAATTGTTCTTTCCCGGATTCATGGTGCTGCTGTAATTCCTCGTGTCGTTGTTCTGCCTGCTCAAGGCTGTGAGCGATATCCGTCAGGTGACTCTCCAAGGTGCGCACTTCACGCCTTCGCTGGAGCACGCCACTGGAATCTCCGGTGGATCCTCCACTCACCAACCCGGACGTCTCAACAATCTCCCCGGTCAGGGTGGCAAAGAGGGGACCAGAGAGGCCACCCCAGCGCCGCCGCCGAACCAAGGCCAAAGCCTGATTAAGACTTTGAACCACAACCACGCGTTGTAGAAGACAATGAAGTACCGCTTTCAATTCTTCTGGAACGCCTACCAATTCGGTTGCTCGACCAATGACCCCTTCCTGCTGTTTCAACTCCGGCCACCAAGCCGGCGGTTGATCTTCGGCCATGCCAAACGGCTGCGTAGGAATAAAGGTGCCCCGCCCAAGGTCATGATCGTTCATGAATTGCAACGCCTGGACAATATCGCCGTCCCCCTCGACCACCCACGCCCGAATGTGTTCGCCTAGCGCGGCTTCGATGGCTTTTTCAATATGCTGAGGAACTTCCAAGCGTTCCCCAACTGCTTCTTTTACACCGTGACAGACTTGTCGGATTGACGAACCTTCGCCCTCCGTTCCCCCCTTGTACCCAAATTCTTCCTGTAACATGGCCTGGAGGGCAGTCAAACGGGACTCAGCACCTGCCCGCTCGGTTTTTCCTTCGACCCGTTGCTGCTCGACTTTCTGCATCTGCTGGTCGAGTTGAGTGAGCAGCGTCAACACGTGTTCGCGTTGGGTCCGTGTGGACTGAACCTGCTGCGTCAGACTCTCCAGCGTTTCCTGCAAGCCGGCAAGTTTCACCATTATTTCCGAACGCTCGATTTCACCCTGTTCGTGGTCTTTCTGGAGTTCCTGAATGTGGAGACTGCGATCCTCCTGTCGAGCTTCTAAATATTGCAGCCGCGTTTCCGTTTGAGTCCGTTCAACCGTCTCCTCCAAAATGTGTTGGCGCAGCGTTTCCAGTTGCGTGTGAACCGATGACCGATTCGCGACAAGATTCTGTTCCTCAACATCCAGCCGAGTCAGCGTGTGTTCAGCCTGTTGGGCCTCTTCCCTCGCCTGCGTCAATTGACTGTGTAATGAGGCTATTGCGCCGATGGTACTTGTTGATTCCTGGCCAAGCCGAGTTTGCTCTTCCGCGCCCTGAGCCTGTTGTTCCGCGTAGAGTTGGATGCGATGACGTTCCACTTCAAGGGTGGTGAGCGCTTGCCCCATTTCGTGTTCAAGCTTGCGAAGGGCTTCTTGCGTGGTCCCGACGACTTGGCCGTCCAGAAGTTGGTCGGCTTTCAGTTGTTCATGCGTCGCCGTCACGTTGGCTTCTTCAGCCATGTGCCCAGCCTCTTGCGCTTCATATGTGGCAATACGGCCCTCAATATCAGTACGTTCGGGTCCCAGCTCATGATAGTCCCAACTCAAGACATTAATTTCGAGAACGCGACATTCGTCTTGCAGTTTTCCGTATTGCTCGGTTTGGCGGGCTTGACGCTCTAACGTCCGAAGTTGCCTTTGCACTTCCCCGATCACATCCCGTACCCGAACGAGATTTTGCTGCGTGGAATTGAGTTTCCGTAGGGCTTCGGTTTTTTGCTTTTTAAACCGTCCGATGCCCGCTGTCTCCTCGATAAAACTTCGACGGTCTTGTGGGGACCCGGAAAGGATTTGATCGATGTTGCCCTGTTCAATAACCGTGTGCCCTTTGGTTCCAGCCCTGGCTTCCAAAAACAAGAGACGGATATCCTTCAAACGGCAGGGAATTTTATTAATGAAATACTCACTGTCCCCATCACGATACAACCGCCTGGTAATCATTAATTCTTTATTCCCCGGGAGTTCCTCGAACACACCAGCCACTGACTCTAATTCTTGACTCGTCACATTCGTGACCACGAGGGACACTTCAGCCATTCCCAGAGGTTTCCGGGTTTCTGTCCCATTGAAGATCACATCTTCCATGCGCTCACTGCGAAGCGACTTGGTACTTTGCTCTCCCAAGACCCACAATATGGCATCGACCACGTTGCTTTTCCCTACGCCGTTGGGGCCAACCACCGCGGTAATCCCTTTGGGGAAATCCATCTTGGCGTCGAGGAAGGACTTAAACCCCGAGACAATCAACGATTGTAATTGCATAAAACCCGTCAGCCTTTTTGAAGGGTAAAAACAGAAGAATTTAGTCTGTTTGATGTACCACAGCGTAATAAAAAAATCAAAGGTAGAACACTAAATATTGTGGTTCGACCACTCTATACATTCAAAATATTGTGGTTTTTAAAATTTTAAACGAGCTGTGGATAACTTCTCAAAAGCAGAGACTTCTTATTTATGGCCAGGCATAATTAATTCTTTTGGAAGAAGAAATTCAACATCCTCCTCCACAACCGTTAGCTCCTCCACTTCCGATGCTCCAAGCCCTTTGAGATAGGAGACGGCCTCAGTCACCAGAATTTCAGGAGCCGAAGCCCCAGCCGTAATCCCGATGGCCTCAACCCCCTTGAGCCATTCATGTTGAATGTCCTTATAGGAATCGATCAGATAGGATGGGATGGCAAAGCTCTCTGCCAATTCCCGAAGGCGGTTGGAATTGGAGCTATTCGGAGAACCAATGACGAGAATAAGATCCACAAACTTCGCCAACTCTTTAATGACGTTTTGGCGATTTTGCGTGGCATAGCAGATATCTTCTTGGTGAGGTCCTTTAATCCCGGGAAATCGACGATGTAAGGCTTCTACAATTTCCCGGCATTCATCAACACTCAGCGTGGTTTGGGTGACATAGGACAGATGGTCGGCACTCTCCACATGGAGATTTTCCACATCTTCGACAGAAGACACGAGATGGAATTTATCCTGAATTTGCCCAAGCGTACCGACCACCTCGGGATGGCCTGCATGGCCAATGAGAATCAGTTCATAATCATTGGTGTGGTCGCGGTTCACCTCATTGTGGACTTTTATCACGAGCGGGCAGGTCGCATCGATCACTTTTAAGTTTCGACGCTTCGCGTCTTGCCACACCTCTTTTGCCACTCCATGGGCGCTAAAGATCACTAATGCGCCATCTGGAACTTTATCCAGTTCCTCCACAAAGACAGCCCCTCGTTCACGCAACGAATCGACTACATGCCGACTGTGCACGATTTCATGTCGTACATAAATCGGAGCCCCATACCGTTTCAACGACAGTTCGACGATTTCGATGGCCCGGTCAACGCCCGCACAAAATCCACGCGGATTGCCTAAATATATTTTTTTCACTTAATCCTCCTTACAAAAACTTTGACGAAGTTGGGATTGTACCAATGTTGGTACTTAAGTAACCACCCAAGAAAAGACGAGCAACCTTAGGCCAGGACCCGCTATTTCGTCAACTGGTTCTATGAACCGCCAAAAGCAAGAGGGGATGTTCAAAAAGGTGCGCTCAGCAAGGCCGCAGGCGCTTTGGCGCGCGGAGCGTACTCATAGTACGTGAGCACGACAAAGGGCCGAGAACGCCGCTGACGCCCTTTTTCAACATTCCCTCTCACCAGCGAATCAACGCTGTGCCCCAGGTCAACCCTCCACCAAATGCGCCCAGGAGGATAAGGTCTCCCGAATCAAACTTCTTTTGACGGAAAGCCACGTCCAAGGCAACGGGCAAGGAAGCGGATGAGGTATTCCCTGCCTGTTCAATCATGGAAAACATTTGGTCTGGACCGAGGTGTGCCCGTTTGGCGATAGCTCGAAGCATCCGTCCGTTCGCTTGATGGGCAATCACCTGTTTCAGGTCCGCGACCGTGATGGCAAACTCCCGAAGCATGTCTTCAATGGCTACACTCAACCGTTTGACCCCTATTCGAAAAACCGGGCTGCCCTCCAGCTTAATGGCATGAAGATGATTCCGAACCGTGTCGGCAGTCGCCGGCAATTTAGAGCCCCCGGCTGGCACCGTGATCAGACCGTGGCAAGCTCCGTCCGAATACAATCGGACTCCTAAAATGCCATGCCTCATATTTGGGTCCGCGGTCTCCACGCTCTCTTCTCTCCTCACCACAGCCGCTCCTGCCCCGTCGCCAAACAGCATAGCACTGGCTTTTTGTGTCGCATCAAGATATCGGGATTTCACTTCTGCTGCTACAACCAGACAACACTGATATTGTCCAGATCGAATGAACGCATCAGCTATCGACAGCCCATAGATAAACCCCGTGCACGAAGCAGCCAAGTCAAACGCCGCGACATGTTTGGCTTGTAACTTTTGCTGAAGATAGCACGCGGTTGACGGAAAGATCGTATCGGGTGATGTGGTGGATACAAAAATAGCATCCACAGATTCAATGGATTGGCCTGCAGCCTTCAATGCTTCACGTGCAGCCTGTTCCGCCAAATCAGAACACGTCTGGTCCGGATAACACCAATGGCGGCTTTTAATGCCTGTCACGCGAAACACGTCTTCAACAGGCAAACCAAAATACGAAGCTACATCCTTATTACTAACGAGACGCTCTGGCAAATAGGATCCCGTACCGACGATTCGACTGAAAACCTTGCGTGTCACGAAAAACCCTCATCTTCACATTATAAAAGGGGTAGGTGCCTTGTGAATATCACATCAGCATCAAGGAAACATAACCGGAAGAAATCTTGCGTGAAAGTACGTATTTATGATAGTCTTGAAGGGTTGTGAACTGGAGGATGTTCTTTCGTTTTAAAGTTATGACAATCCCTGCAAAAACTTTATCCATAGCGGTCGGCGCTATGTTTGTCGCAGCACTTTTACTTAGTGGTTGCTCAAGCACGCCGGACAAGGAATCCGCCTCCACAAACGCTCCGCTCAGTGGGACGGACGAACAGATCTTTGTGGGGGATACCATTGAAATGAACTACGACCCCAACGTCATTATGAAGAGGGCCGAATCCTTCCATGACAAAGAGGGCTATGCCGAAGCCATCGTCGAATATCAACACTTTTTAGATCTTCATCGCAACCATGTGCTGGCACCCTACGCGCAGTATCGACTAGCCCTCAGCCATTTTAAAATGATTCAAACAATTGATCGCGATGTCAGCCCTATTAAAAAAGCTCGCGAAGAGTTCATCCAACTGATGCAGGACCACCCAGCCAGTCGGTATGAAGCCGAAGCCAGAAACAAGATTGGCGAATGCGAAGACCTCTTGGCCCAACACCATCTGTTTGTGGCGGAATTTTATTATAAAAAGGAAGCCTATCTCGCGGCAGCCAAACGATACAAAATGGTGATTGAGTCCTATCCCCACTTGGAAGCGGCGGCGAAAGCCAAATATGAATTGGCCAAAACCTATAAGGATTTAGGCGCCCCCGATTGGTCACGGGACTGGCTGGTCGCCTTAGTTCGTGAACATCCCCGTCACAAATTACGAGATGCTGGCTTAAAAATGTTGGCGAAACTTCAAGAGGAACATCCCGATCTCGTGGTCGCGCAAAACTTAGGCACGTTGAACACCAATCTTCTCACGACCAGCTTTCTTCCGCTGAATCAATCTGCCCCGATTGGATCCTCTGGGATGCTGGCAAATCCTTCTCAATACAGGGCAGGGGCAAGGATCCCCAACCCATCTCAGCCATCCCTGGCCGAATGCACTTTGGGGGATTGGTGTGAGGCCTCAACTACAACCAAACCGGTTTCTGCTTCTGCCGTTTCTTCTCCACCAACTACTGCGACCTGTCAACCGGGCACTTGGTGCGAATAAGAAATCGATTCCCTTCCGTCCCCCTGGATTTCTCATCTCTAACCACTTTCAAATAAAGATTTTCTCGAACTTCGACACAAGATCTTTCATCCATTTCGTATTATTTCCGCAGTTGTTAGCGGAAACCCCGCATATAATGTTTCATTCAGAAATCGATCTCGCGCAAAAAAAAGGCGGCCCCAGTGGGCCGCCTTTTTAGGATCTATTGAATCAGCGTTACATAAACTTCATAAACTTGTCTTTGGCTTCGTCCATGAGTTCAGCAGAGATGGTTGTCTCGCCGCGCTCTTTGGCTATGCGCTCAATTTCTTTGCGGGCCATGGGTTGAATGAAGTCCGGAATATTTTTCAGCCGCTCTTCGGCCTCAGGAGACCAATTCATCCCATCCGATGCACTATTCTTCGAATCATCCATGACTTGGAGCGTCACAGTGGTATAGCTATTCTTTCTCGCATAGGTTTCGACACTCCCTTTGACCATGGGCTGGACAAAGGAGGGGAGCTTGCCTAAACGCTCTTGCGCATCCGGGGTCCACTGAAGGTCGGATTGTTGAGTTCCGGTTGAGGTGCCGCCGGTGGTCAATCCCATCTGCGCAACCACCGCGGAAAAGGGACATCCGCCTTCGCCTTCCTTCGCGGTAGTTGCTCCAGCCGGTGCTGAACTTTCCCCCGCTTGGATTTTGTCATTGAGATAGGCAGCCATGGACCCTGAGTCTGACGGGGCACTCACTTCCTCTTTTAAGGTCCCCCGCGTCATTTCCAGAGGTATCGCATCGACGGTGCGCCCGCCGAGTTGTACCCCAAGAGTACTGACCATTTGGGTTTCCCCTGGATTGGTCACCATCGACACTTTGGCATCACAGGATGGGCAGGCGAAAAACACACCGAGTGTCCCTTCAGCAGGCTTTTCAACCTTTTCGAAATTCATATAGGTTTCGCAATTTAAGCAGACAAATTTCATAACGTCCTCACACGGGAGAGTTGGAATTGAGAGAAGCTCGGGTAACATCACTCATTATAATTTCTCGGCCAAGATTTTTTTGTAATCCAATAATGATTGGATTCGTCCAACAATATCTTGATAACGCTGAATGGTCGGATGTTGATCGTCCAACAACGGGATGCCTTTATCAAAGGTTTTGGCAAAATCGCGATCGAAGGGAATGCGGCCAAGCAAAGGCAGGTTTAACGCTTCGCACATGCCTTCTGTGTTGCCTTCGAATAATTCGTTCTCTTCACCACAGGAAGGGCATCGGTAATAGCTCATGTTTTCAATAATGCCCAGGACGTGAATGCCGAGTTCGATGGCGTAGCCAATCGATTTTTGTACGACATTCGACGCCACTTCCGATGGCGTGGTGACCACCACGGCTCCGGCCAGATCCGGAAGGAAGCCGGCAATGACCGGCGGTTTATCAGCCGCCGCTCCTGGAGGAAGATCCGCCAGGAGAAAGTCCAGCTCTCCCCACATGATATCCGCGAGGAACTCACGAATGACATTCATTTCCATGAGCCCCAACCAGACCGGACTCAAATCCATGGGCCCTTTCCACCGAACAGGTGCCGCTTCACTGAGCAGGAAATCCATGGACGCCACTTTTATGCCATAGGGGCCTTCCGGTGGTCGCGCGCCTTCCGGGGTAATTTCAAGGCCTTTTCCATGAATCCCCATCATCTGTGGAATGCAAGGTCCGTTCAGATCAACATCAATAATCCCTACTTTTTTACCCTGTCGAGCCAAGGCCAAAGCCAAATTGACCGTGGTCATGCTCTTGCCAACCCCGCCCTTGCCACTCATGATGACGAGCTTGTGCTTGATGCCTGACATGCGATCATGCACGTGCTTGGTATGCGCGGTGAGTTGTTGGATCACCTTCGCATCGTCGGTATACTTTAGTTTCCCTAGGATTTCTTTTAAGTCTTTTCCCATAGTCTAGCTCGCAATTTCAGCTGATTTTTCAACGGTCTAGAACAGAAAAATCACGATACCACAGGTTTTTTCAGGGCGTCAAACAAGAAGAAATTTGGTTGCCGAACACAAATTCCGTGACCAAACGAGTATCGATAATTCAAAAAAATTTCAAATTAGCGACAACTGCCCAAACCGCACAATTTTCAGGAGGACAAGGACCTATTCAAAACCTGTCCTGAGCCTGTCGAAGGAAACCCCAAAAAGACTGTGGGAATAAAAAGGTAGGCATCTCTCGTAGGATCTGTATTCCTCGCAAAAGCACTTCTTCTCTTTACTGTGACAAAGATCACTGCCCATGAGTGACGAACACCTAGTTTCATGCGAGGATTACTATTACAACACCAGGCCTCAAAAGGAATGGATTATCCATGAACATAAAAATCCTCGGATGCCACGGATCAGACTCCCTCACCCATGAGGGGGGTCAAGAACACTGTTGCCGGAGCATCGGCTTCCTTGTCAATGATTCGTTGATGATTGACGCGGGCACAGTTTCTTCCGCGTTAAATTTGGAATCCCAGAAACGGATTCGGCATATCGTCCTTACACATGCCCATATTGATCATCTCAAAGAACTCCCCTCCTTAGCTGACAATCTCATTAGTTGCACCACCAATCCGATTACGGTCGCCAGCATTCCACAGGTCCTCGGAGATCTCAAGGCGCATATTTTTAATGATGTGATCTTTCCGGACTTCTTTGCATTACCCGACACAGAACACCCTATTCTTCGAACCGAGGTCCTTCACGAAGGGCAAGAAAGTCAATTGGGCGACGTACGATTGACGCCGATTTCGGTCAACCATCTCGTCCCTACCGTAGGATTGATCATCCGGGATCAGCATGTGGCATGGGTCTTGAGCGGTGATACGCATCAGACCGAGGCCCTCTGGCATGCGGCGGCGCAAGTCCCGAACCTCAAAGCCGCGTTTATTGAAACATCCCTCCCTGACGAAATGAGTGATTTGGCCTTAGCCAGCTGACATCTCACCCCGACCCTCTTGCAGAAAGAATTTCAAAAAATCGGAAAGCCCGACCTGCCGGTGTATGTCTATCACCTCAAACCCCAATTTCAAGATCGGATTGTGGCTCAATTGAAGGGATTGGGTATTTCCAATCTTCACATTCTGTCCGAAGGCCAAGAAATAGAGATCGCATAGAACTGTCGGAAACCCTTGCCTAGGGCCACCGATGGTTTTTTTAACTAAGGATGAGGCAAGAGTGAAGGCAAACAAGAAGGGGTTTTTAGGGAGAGCTTGGACACGCCGTCTCAAACAACAAGGGTAAGCTTCAGGAGCAAATCCCCAAGCTGTTGAAGCCGTTCGAAATAGGCTTGAGGATCATCGGGCTCCAAGTCCGGCAACAAATTCTCTAGATCGGCTAAACAGTCTTTGAGAATTCCCACCCGTTGGGTATCAAGGCCATGTTCCTCCACATAATACGTGACACAGCCGGCCACGACCGTATCCAACGTCATCAACTCGCCCTCATGGACATCCCCGGCAACCGGCCATTCCGCCGATTGATGCACCTGCCACAAAGAGGAAAGCAGGGAAGAGTCACTGGAAAGGTCTGGAGTGAGGTCAGCCATGGAGAATCGTATCCGCCGCAAGGAGGACAGCGACCACCAACGACAGGATGCCGCCACTTCGATACACCCACGTCGGCCTGGTAGTGGCCAGGGTTGTCCATCGATCACGAAATGCCTCTGTTGACCCCAGGAGGATGCAAGCCTTGACTACCACCACGATTCCGCATCCTACCCACAGCCAATATCCCTGAAGCGTGGGGGTGCCAATGATTAACACCAATCCAATCACGAGCATCCCCTGGGCCATCCAAAATCGTTGCCAGGGATCATGCAACACCTTCTTAGCAAAGGCGATCCATGCCGTAGGCGCAACGGTCATAATTAATCCCATCACACCCCAGGTCAAACTAATTGCACCAAATAGGAATAAAGCAGCCATCAATCCCCTCGTCGAATTTCTAGCAAGATGTAATCAGAAGAGGCGTTCAATGAAGGTGTACCGCGCCCCAAGAAAGCCTGGCATTAGAAAACTTTCAGTGTCAAGGAACACGCTTGCACCATGAAGCCACACCTTCGTATGCTGGATGGGGCTGTTGAATAATTCGCGTCAATAGCCAATACACGCTCCAGATGAGCCCCACATCGTCAGTGAGAGGGAATGTTCAAAAAAGCATGCCCTGAGTCTTTCCGAAGGGTCTATCCAGCAAGGCCGCAGCCCTTTTGACGCGCGGAGCGTACTCATAGTACGTGAGCACGGCAAAAGGGCGAGAACGCCGCTGGCTTGTCTGCCGTAGCCTTGGCAAAGGCTGGCGGCTTTTTTCAACATTCCCTGGATATATTTGTTCCCCAGGACACCGTTTGTATGGCCCACGAACAAGGCGCTGAAACCCTATTCAACGTAATCCCTCCCGCCATTGCACCAGATTTCTTTGAGGACTATGGCCTTACGGTATCTCAGGAACAGGCCCAATCCATCACCTGGGAAATTGTGCTGCTTTCAACATACTGGATCAAACGTGCCATACAAGTCGGTATCCCCGAGCAGGCAGGAAAGGAAATCTGGGAGCATGTTCAAACACAGGTCCGAGAACGGTGGGAAAGCCGATTTGGCTTTGTGCACCGGCCCATTGAACAATTCTTCTCGGACATAGAGACGAAGTACAGAGGCTGGGACCACATGGGCAATCAGGGAGGTGAGCCTATCGCTATCTTAACCCAAGTGGCTGGCACCTTAGAATCAGAAGGAACCATTCCCCGAGGAGAAGAACACAAGCTCCTGGTTCTGCTACTAGACTTGGTGCCTATGGAAGAAATCGGACTGGCCGTCGCCGAGATCGAAGAGGGGTTCAGCCCTGACAGCTTGCCTTGAAGGAGGGAGTGTCGACAACGTTATAAATATCGATGACTCAGAATTTTACCCTCATCATCAAGTTCATAGAGCAATGGGGCCCCTGTTGGAATATTTAATTCCAGAACCTCTTCCCGGCTTAGTTGATCAAGATGCATAACCAATGCGCGCAAACTGTTCCCATGCGCAACAACCAAAATAGACTCGCCTTTTGAAAGAATCGGCCAAATCTTCTCCTGATAATATGGGATCACACGTTCAGCCGTATCCTGCAAACTCTCCCCCCCGGGTGGCCGCACATCATAACTTCTCCGCCACAGTTTGACCTGGTGATCGCCATATTTTTCAACAGTCTCGGCCTTATTTAACCCTTGGAGTTCCCCATACTTTCGTTCGTTCAGCGCCTGATGCTTTGCAACCTGGAGATCCGTTTGCCCGATCACCTCCAGAACAATCTCTAGGGTCTTTATGGCGCGAGTCAGGACTGAGGTAAATGCATGGTTGAACCGAAAGGTCTGCAATTTTTGGCCAGCCTCTTTGGCTTCCTGCTCACCACGAGGACTCAAGGGCACATCCACCCAACCCGTGAATCGATTCTCGAGATTCCATTGCGACTCTCCATGTCGAAGCAGCACCATCGGTTTCATGTGACCTTCCTCCGATCAGATTCAACCTTCGCCATGGTCTGGCGAAGAAACCTGAGCACACCTCAACTTTGACTTGCGTTGCCATCAGCCACCTCGTACCATGCACCCACGCTTGGAGATGAACCGACCTCACACCATTTATCCGCCAGTACTCAACAGCCTCTATGACTGACCCTCAAACTCCTCAGCCTCAAGCTGATTGGTGGGTGGCGTTGGCCCAACACCTTGGGGTGGAAGACAAGGCCCAACGATTTTTTCATGAGGCCCAGGGCAATGGAGTGCTTAACCACATTGTCGAAGTCAAGGGGGATATCCATTACATTTTGTTTGTCCTGTTGCGGCATTGGATCCCGGTGGTCTTGCCTCCAGCCGGACGAGAGCGCCTTTCGAAACATGACACGGACTACTGGCTTGAATCTTCGCACATCTTGCAATCGGCTGTGGTCAGGTTGCGTGAGCTCAAACCCCTCATCGATCTTCTCACGACACCCAACCCATTTGAACAAGAACCCGCCGCCTCACCCGTTGTTGAGGTTGAATTGGCGACAATGCTAGAAGGCATTGCCCAAATCGCCGGCAGTTACGGCGGCCCGGACTTCACCTCGATCATCAAAAACTTTCACCCGATCCCCCTACGACAAACCCAGCCTTTTAAACATAATAAAAAACACAGCGCGGAACTCTGGGTGGTCTTTTTATTGCGGGAACATTTCCGGGCTTTGGGCATGGGCAAGGATCGCTATTGGCCGCTCATTGCCGATATCGTGGCTGCCGCCAGTATCTACCAACCCAACGACCAGCCCTTCAGCACCGGCGAACTTAAATCCTGGTGGACCAAGAACTGGCCTCGAACCTTTACGACGTTAAATGAGAAAGCCGAAGGCACTCACGGTATCCACACAGCCTATCAAAACGATTATCAATGGTTTCAGCCCTGGTTCGCTTGGCAACTCTCCGTATCGGAAAAAAGCTAGCGATCCCGCTCGACCCTTCGCGTCCCACGCCTAATCCGAACAAGAGAATAAATCCGAAACTCGAATATCGAATTTCGAAACAAGTGAGAATGACCAAATTCCGAATTTGTTTCGAAATTCGATATTCGTATTTCGAGTTTATGGAACATAGTGGGAATGACTATAGACCTCACTCCTCCAAATGAACTCGTGAGTCAGGCGAGGACTGTTCCAATTGTTCCACGGGTATCCCGTCCCCATACATATCCATATACTGATCCGAAAACAGCACGCCGAATAACATCAACAGCGCGCCCAACCAAATTACATAGGGTTGCACGCCGCCTTCTTCTTTCAAAAACCCCTCACGAGACGTTTGATCCACGAGACCGTGGGTTTTAAGTTTTTGAAGATGATCTTTGACATGCCAAAAATACAGATAGTTCGCACTGACCGCCGCCATGATTTTCCACACCACGCCGATGGTGGGGATTCCGGTCAGATACAACGCCAAAAACGGACCCACCGCGTACAACAGTGCAAACATGTACATCTTCCGGTAAAGAAACCAGAGGAAATCAAACAAAAACGCAGCCCAGTTCCACGACAATTCAAACTTCGGACCACGAGCCGTACGAAATTTTGCAAACTTGGAAAGGTAATAGAGAGCCGCGGGCCGCCAGGCCCAACCATGGGATGGGGAAAAATGAACGGTCGGGTTGTCCCCAATAAAGGTTTCCCAGAGATGCTCGTCGTCCTCAACGTCAGCGGGAGGAGGGGCTACCGGTTCTTCGGAGAACGGCACGCCGCAACCATGGCAAAACTTCGCATCATCCGGATTCTGTTGCTCGCAAGACCCACATTTTCTCATCCCGCGGGGTTATAGCATCCTTCCACAACAGGAACAAGGTTCGGGGGTTCGTATTTCGTATTTCGTATTTCGTTTTTTACGAGATACGGACGACGAGAGACAAACGACGATCATCCATGACATTCATATTGCGCCTCTGAGAACCCCTATGTTAGATTCGCCTCTATTGACGCGGACTTATACGATATGCTCACCGAAGAACTCGAACGCTATTCCTCACAGTATTTGATGCAAACCTATGCCCGGATACCGATCAGCATCGTCCGGGGGCAGGGATGCAAAGTCTACGATGCCGAAGGGCGCGAATACCTGGATTTCGTGGCCGGGATCGGGGTCAATGCGCTCGGACATGGCCACCCCGATCTCGTCACCGCCATCGAGAAGCAGGCCCGGCACCTCATTCATACTTCGAATTTGTATTATTCCGAACCTCAGGTTCAGCTCGCGCAGCTGCTCGTCAAATTGTCATTTGGCCAAAAAGTGTTTTTTTGTAACAGCGGGGCCGAAGCCAATGAAGCCGCCATCAAGTTGGCTCGAAAATATAGCACGGACACATTTGGCCCGGAACGTTTTGAAATCATCACCATGCACAATTCGTTTCATGGACGAACCCTGGCCACCCTCACGGCCACCGGCCAGACCAAAGTCCATCAAGGCTTTGCGCCCTTACTGGCTGGCTTTTCTTATGCCACGTTGAATGATATCCAATCGGTCAAAAGTCAAATCACCGACCAGACTGC
The DNA here is from genome assembly GCA_022561525.1 of Nitrospinota bacterium. GTDB lineage: Bacteria > Nitrospirota > Nitrospiria > Nitrospirales > UBA8639 > Nitronereus. The sequence continues at coordinate 1,950 of JADFRB010000003.1, read as the reverse complement.
TGCAGTGATGGTGGAACCCATCCAAGGGGAAGGGGGCGTGGTGGTAGCGGATCAGACGTTCATGCACGCGCTGCGAACCCTTTGCACGGAACGCCAAATCCTTTTGATGTTCGATGAAATTCAAACGGGTATCGGACGAACGGGAACCATGTTTGCCTACGAACAGTATGGGATTCAGCCAGACGTCATGACGCTAGCCAAGGGACTGGGTGGGGGTGTACCCATTGGCGCATGCATTGCCACGGATAACGTCGCGCAAGCTTTTGGACCAGGCTCACATGGATCAACATTTGGTGGAAATCCACTAGCCTGTGCAGCCAGTCTCGCAGTGCTTCGTGTGTTGCTGGACAGTCAGCTTTTGGAAAAAATTCGCACCGTGGGATCGTACTTGAAAAAAGGGCTTCAAGAGTTGCAAGCCCGGATCCCGCTTATTAAAGATATTCGAGGGGTTGGCTTGTTACAGGGAATCGAACTGTCCGTTGAAGGAAAACCCGTGGTGCAAGATTGTTTGACCAGAAGGGTGCTCATCAATTGCACGATGGACCGCGTCTTGCGCTTGATACCCCCTCTCATCGTGACTCAAAAAGAAATTGATCAACTGTTAAAGGTCCTCTCTGATGTCCTTATTAAACGACTCTAAAAACACCGTAAAGCGTAATGAGTAAACACCGTACTGTAATCTTTCGCGTAACGCATTACATAGCACGTATAACGATTTTATAATCTTGCTTACGCCATGACTATTCTCGGCCAATCGATTCCAAAGACTCATCTCCCCTCCCCGTCCGACTCATCCTCCGGAGGGCTGGGGAAAGATTTGCTCACGCTTGAGACCGTTCCCCGTCATCATGTCTTGCGACTTCTCCAAATCGCTCGTGAATTGAAGGCGGCTCCACGTCCAGGGCGCGCGTCGCAATGGCTGTCCGGGTTGACGCTTGGGCTGATTTTTGAAAAGCCTTCGACGAGAACGCGGGTATCATTTGAAGCCGGGATGAACCAATTAGGCGGGCAAGCCTTATTTCTTTCATCTGAAAATATTCAATTGAGCCGAGGCGAAAGTCTGGCGGATACCGCCTTGGTGCTCTCTCGATATCTCGACGGTCTGGTTGTTCGAACGTTTGAACAATCGACGTTGGAAGCATGGGCGCGGCATGCCACGATTCCCGTGATCAATGGCCTGACAGATCTCAGCCATCCGTGCCAAGCCCTCGCTGACCTCTTGACAGTCCTTGAACACAAGGGCTCCTTGAAGGGCCTGAAGCTGGCCTATCTGGGTGATGGAAACAATATCGCCAATTCCCTCATCGAGGCCGGCGCGAAAGTCGGCATGCATGTGGCCATTGGCTGCCCGCCTAATTATGCACCTGACCCCACGATCATTGAATCGAGTCGAAAAGAAGCCGCGCAAACCGGAGCGACTATTGACATTACGTCGGACCCTGTTGAAGCTGCTCGTAATGCGGACGTTCTCTATACCGATGTCTGGACCAGCATGGGCCAGGAAGAAGAGCAGGCGCAGCGGCTAACCGCGTTAGCCCCGTATCAACTCAATGAATCCCTGATGGCCGTGGCGAAGCCGGATGCCATGGTCTTGCACTGCTTACCGGCTCATCGTGGGGAAGAAATCACCGCATCCGTGCTGGATGGCCCACAATCCGCCGTCTTGGATCAAGCAGAAAACCGGCTTCACGTTCAAAAAGCCATTCTCACGGAATGGTTGGGAAGACCCTGGTCATGAGTGCTCTGCAGAAATCAGGGTCAAAAAAAAAGCCTTCGTCCGCATCTGGGGACAAGCCTATTAAAAAAGTGGTACTTGCCTACTCCGGGGGTCTCGATACCTCCATTATTCTGAAGTGGCTTCGCGAGGAGTATCAGTGTCAGGTCATTGCCTTTTGTGCGGACCTTGGACAAGGGGAGGATCTCAAGGCCATCAAAGAGAAAGCGATCGCG